>DASWTW010000081.1:0-19366 GCA_036401895.1 Herpetosiphonaceae bacterium
CAAAGGTCGTCTCCGGCTGGACTTCGATATTGAAAACAGGATGATTGATCAGCGGGCCGATCGTTGTGCGCGTTTCGGCCCCGATGCGCATCGACATCGTCATGCCGATCGCGATCTGTCGGCGCTCAAGCGCTGCGCCGAGGAGTGCCGCATACAAGGCCATAAACCAGCTGCTCGGAGTCATGTACTGCCCGTGACAGAATGCCCGGATGCTGTCGCCCTGCGCCTCGTCGATCACGAAGCTGTACTCCTGCGCCGCGCCCGCATGCCACGATGAGCCCATTGCTACAGCGCTGTGCTGAGCCTGGCGTAGATGATCGCGCCAGAACTGGAAGGCAGGAGATTGCGGCTGCGTAGTCAGCATGTGCTCGCGCCAGGCGTAGTGAGCAAACGGCGCGCTTTGGAGCGCCGGCTGCGCCGGTTGAGCGCCGGTGTAGCGCGCGAACAGCGCTTGAGCAAACAGGCCGAGCGACCTTTGATCGACGATGAGATGATGAAAGGTCAGGATCAGGCCCCAGCGCTGATCATCACGCATGAGAACGCGGCTGCGCACCAGAACATCATGATGCAGATCAAATGGCCGGGCTTCCTCGTCGGCGATAGCCGCAGTGATCGCTTCCTCAAACGCCCGATCGCTGTGATGTTGCGTGACCGGCACGTCGTAAGCATAGTGCTCCAGCGCCTGGTGGTAGAGCAGACCGTCGATCGGCACGATCACCGAGCGCAGAATGACGTGCTGTTCGATCAGCTCATGCAGCACCGCCTTGATTCGCTCTACGTCGAGCTTGCCGCGCACGAGGTACGGCTCGACAATCAGCGCCGCGCAGGTCGAGGGATCGTCGAGAAACGCAGCGACGTACTTGCGCTGGAAGTAGGTGATCGGGTAGCGCGTATCGTCGATCTGCGGCGTGGGCTGGGCCGTGTCGATACGGCGGGTATCGCTTGCCGCCGTCGCTCGCTGATGGAGATCGTGGGCGGCAACGTCTGGCAGCGATTGAAGATACTCCGTCAGCGCGGCAACCGAGGGATTGGAGGCGATGGCGTGAAATGGGAGATCCAGCCCTAGATCACTGTGGATCTGCCCGAGCATGTGTGCCACAATCAGCGAGTGCGCGCCGAGCTGAAAGAAGTTATCGAGGATGCCGATCTGATCGACGCCGAGCGCATGGGCGCAGATCTGCGAGAGATACGCTTCCAGCGGCGTGCGCGGCAGCGCCAGGGCATCTGCCTGGCTCAGATCCGACAGATCGGTCGCCGGCAAGGCGCGCCGGTTAACTTTGCCGTTGGGCGTCAGCGGCAGGGCGTCGAGCTGCACGAATGCTGCCGGGAGCATATGCGGCGGTAAGCGCTGCTGAACAAACGCGCGCAGCTGCGCTCGAAGACTGTGCTGCTGCTCGGCGTGAAGCTGGCCGCTTGCGAGCGCGGGCTCAGCCTGAGGCACGACATAGGCGACCAGCCGCTGCCGGCCTTCCGCATCATCGCGCGCCGTCACGACCGCTCGGCGCACGGCTGGATGCTCTTCCAGCACCGCCTCGATCTCGCCCATTTCGACGCGCACTCCCGAGATCTTGACTTGAAAATCGACGCGACCAAGAAACTCGATCTGAGCATCGGGCGTCAGGCGCACGAGATCGCCTGTGCGGTAGAGCCGCGCGCCTGCTCCGTTGAAGGGATGCGGCACAAAGCTGGCGGCTGTACGCGCCGGATCGTTGAGATAGCCGCGCCCCACGCCCATTCCGCCGACATACAGCTCGCCGGCCATGCCAGCGGGCACCGGCTGCATCTGCTCGCTAAGAATATACAGCTGCGTATTCGCAATCGGATGTCCGATCGGAATCGTTGTGGCGCGTGGGCTGATCGCCGCGTGCATCGGGAAGTGCGATACACGATCCGAGCACTCGGTGGGACCGTAGGCATTCAGCAGCGGGATGCCGGGATACACCGCGAACCAGTGACGGCAGATCTGTGGCGGCAGCGCCTCGCCCGTAGAGATCGCCCAGCGCAGCGCCGGTAACGTGGGGCGCTGCGCTCCCAGACGCTCCGCGTGCTCAAGCAGCAGCTGGAGCAGCGACGGCACCAGCTCAAGGATCGTGATCTGCTTGCCGGCGATCGTTTCGAGGAGCCGCGCCGGCTGGCGAACAATCTCGTTCTTGATGATCTCGACCCGGCCTCCAACCAGCAGCGGCGCCAGCAGTTGCCACACCGAGACGTCAAACCAGGGCGAGGCGGTCTGCGCGATCGTGTCGGCTGCGTTGAGGTCGAGATCGACCAGCTTGGCATAGCAATGGTTGAGCATGCCTTTCTGCTGAACCATGGCGCCTTTCGGCTGTCCCGTCGAGCCGGAGGTGAAAAACACGTAGGCCAGGTTATCCGGCTGAGCCCGCACCGGGAGATTATCGTCGGCGCCGTCGCGCTGCAAAAGATCGTCAAGCAGCACAACCTGCGGACGGCGCTCCACGGGACACAGATCGAGGGCCTCGCTCAGAATGGGCTGGAGACTCGGCTCCGCCAGAATCAGCCGTATTCCGCTCTGGCTCAACGCTTTGGCGAGGCGCTCCGCAGGATCGAGGTGGTTGAGGGGCAGATACGCCCCGCCGGCTTTGAAGATCCCGATGATCGCTACCAGCAGCGGCAGCCCGCGATCGACGGCCAGGCCGACGACGACATCCGGGCCTACACCCTGCTCGATCAGCTGTCGCGCCAGGCGATTCGCCTGCTGGTTGAGCTGTCGATACGTGATCGTCGCATCGTTGCAGCACGCGGCGATAGCTTCAGGCGAGCGCTCGACCTGGGCCTCGAAAAGCTGGTGCAAACAGCCGCGCGTCGGGAGCGACTCGATCTCTGCGCTCTGGATTGGTTTTGTGCTGTGCTCGTTCGTGTTCATAGCTTCCAAAAAATGCATAGCGTCGATCGGTCTAGCCTCCTTGAGGCAGCAGATCCACGTGTCTGGGAGTCTGGCGATCGTCCTGGTACCACTGGGCCTGCGCCGCATACATCTCGGCATAGCGACCGCCGCGTGCCATAAGATCCGCGTGCGAGCCCTGCTCCATAATCTGTCCTTGCTCCAGAACCACGATGCGGTCGGCCAGGCGCGCCGAGCCGAGCCGATGCGAGATCAGGAGCACCGATTTGCCCACGGCCATATCGCGAAACTGGCGGTATACCTCGACCTCGGCGCGCGCATCCAGGGCGGCGGTCGGTTCGTCCAGAACCACGATCGGAGCGTCGCGCAGATAGGCGCGGGCAACGGCCAGCTTTTGCCACTGGCCCGTCGATAGATCCCGGCCGGCCTCGTCAAAGGCTTTGCCCAGCAGCGTCTCATAGCCCGCAGGCAGTCCCGCGATCACGTCGTCGGCGCCACTTTTCGCAGCGGCTGCTTGGATGGCGTTCAGATCGTCTAGCTGCTGGAGCCTGCCGAAGCCGATATTTTGCCGCGCGCTCAGCGCGTACTGCATATAATCCTGAAAGACGGCGGCGACGTATGATCGCCAGACCGCCGGATCGATCGTGTCGAGCCGCACACCGTCCACGCTGATGTAGCCACTGCTGGGCTGATACAATCCCAGCAGCAGTTTGGCGATAGTCGATTTTCCGGCTCCGTTTTCACCAACCAGCGCGATACGCTCGTTGGGCCGTAAGGTGAGATCGATGTGCGCCAGCGCAGGCTGCCTGGCGCCGGGATAGGTGAAGCTCACGTCGTGAAAGGTAATCGTCGGGGTGGCGCTGAGCAAGGGATGCACAGCAGACGACGCTGCGCTGTCGCGCTGTGCCGGCGCGGCTGCGGCATCGTCTGCCAGATCCAGGTACTCGAACAGATCCTTGATGTAGCGCAGATCGGTGTTCAGGCGTGTCGCCGAGCTGACGAGCCGCCAGAGCGCTGTGGTAAAGCGCGCCACCGCCGAGATATACGTAGCGAACGCGCCGACCGTCATGCTGCCGCGCAGCACCCAGATCGTCACGGTGCTGGTGATCAAAAGCATCGTGAGCGGAATATGGACCTGACCGCTGAGGCCGGTGAGCGCCGCTCTGCGCGCCAGCGCCAGCCGCTCACGCTGGAGCCTGGTAAACAGCGCGTGCCACTCGTCGAGAAAGTGCTGTTGCAGGCCAAAAAGGCGGATCTCGCCGGCGGCCCGACGCTGCGTGATCAGATCGTCGAGGTAGAGCTGAAGGCGCTCGTCGTGCGTTTGCTTGCGCTCGACCGCCCAGCGCTTACGACCATAGCGCGCATCGAAGATCATCAGCGGGATCACCGCGACGACAAAGATGATCGGAAAGCTGATGTGTGCCGCGCCGACGTAGAGCAGCAGGCTGACTGCCGTGATCAGGCTGACCAACGTCGCGGGCAGATTGTTGGCGACCGCAAACAGATGCCGGTCGATGCCCTGCCGCGCGCGCTGGAGCAGATCGTAGAGCTGGTGCTCTTCATAGGCGGCCAGCGGCAAGCGACCGGCTTTGCTCAGCAGCTCTTCCTGAGCGCGCTCTTTAAACTCCTCGTTGAGCAGCAGCGCCAGCCAGCGATTGGTTGCGTTTATCAGCTGCTCGACCAGCAGAATGACGACCAGCAGCCCGAACCAGACCAGCGGCGTGGTTGTCGGCGCGGCACCGGCGATCACGTCGAGCGCGCGATCGATGAAGCGGCGGAGCACTTCCAAAAGCACAACCGGCAACAGGCCGCCGAGCAGCAGCAGCGCCGTCGTCCAGAACATACCACGCGGATTGAGCCGCCACAAAAACGATACCAGCCGCAGGAGCGCGCGCCAGCGGCTGCGCAGCGAGTCGCGCTCCTCGGCGCTGTCGCGCTTAGCGTTTGTCGTCATGCGTCACCAGATCGGGCTGTGCCTCTTGATACCACGCTGCCTGCATCGCGTACAAGCCGGCGTACAGGCCCTGTGCTGCCATCAGCTCGCCATGCGTGCCGCACTCGACGATCCTTCCGTGCTCCAGAAACAGAATCCGGTCGGCAAGCTGTGCCGAGCCAAGCCGGTGCGAGATCAGCAGAACCGTTTTGTCTGCCGCCAGCGTGAGAAACTGGCGATAGATCTCAAGCTCTGCCAGTGGATCGAGCGCTGACGCCGGCTCGTCGAGCACCAGCACCTCAGCATCACGTAGATGCGCCCGCGCGATCGCCAGCTTCTGCCACTGGCCCAGCGACAGCTCGTGTCCGTCGGCAAATTCTTTGCCCAGGCGCGTCGCGTAGCCGTGCGGCAGCCGCTCGATAAAGTTGCTCGCTCCGCTGGCGTGTGCGGCGACGACGATTGCCTGATCGTCGTGCTGGTCGAGCCGTCCAAAGCCAATGTTCTGCCCGACGCTGAAAGAGTACTGCATAAAATCTTGCAGCACGGCACCTACACGCCGGCGCCAGCTGCCTGGCTCGATCGTGCTGAGCGGCACCTCGTTGACCAGAATCTCGCCCTCGGTCGGCGTGTATAGCCCGAGCAGCAGTTTGGCCAGCGTGCTTTTACCGGCTCCGTTCTCACCCACCAGCGCGATCTTCTCGCCCGGACGAATATCGAGATCGATGGCGCTCAGCACGGGCTGGTGGCTGCCAGCATAGGTAAAGCCGACCTGTTGAAAGCGAATACCGTGGGGCTGGATGCCGGGCGCGGCGGCTCCGGTCCGGCGCTCGGCGCCTGGGAGCGCTAAAAACTCTTCGACGGCGTTCAGGTTTTTGACGAGCTTGTAGAAGGTTTCGAGGCGCTGGCCCATGATGTCCATCTCGCCCTCGTACTGCCAGACCGCGTAGATCAACGCCACAAACTGGCCCGGACTGAGGATGCCACGGGTCGCGGCGAGCAGGAGCAGCAGGAACGCGCCGGCGCTGATGCTCGCGGTCAAAGCCAGCATCGGAAGCTGCCGG
The DNA here is from genome assembly GCA_036401895.1 of Herpetosiphonaceae bacterium. GTDB lineage: Bacteria > Chloroflexota > Chloroflexia > Chloroflexales > Kallotenuaceae > LB3-1. Next base: position 5,858 of record DASWTW010000081.1, read on the forward strand.
TAGAGCTGAGCGCGCGTCGCGGTTTTATACTCGCTCAGCCGCTCGTCGCTCAGCGCGCGCCAGGCCGAGATAATATAGTCATGCAGACCAAAGAGCCGCACTTCGGCTGCCGGCTTGCGCTCAGTCAGCAGACTGCGCCAGTACATCTGCCGTCGCCGCAGCGGTGTTTGCCCAAAATGGATCTGCCATACCTGCTGGCTGAGCTGAACTCGCAGCCGGGCAAGCGAGATGCTGCCGGGGATCAGCAGCAGCGGGATCAGCCAGTGCGCGCTGCCAAGCTGCCATAAGATCGCTAGCATCGCCGTGCCGATCACCACGAAGCGCTGAAGCTCAAGCAGCGAGTCCGCAAGATTACCACGAAATACCTCGCGGATATGCTCCATGCGATCGTAGTAGGCCGGGCTTTCGAATTGCTCCAATTGCAGCGAGAGCGCTTTGTGCAGAAAAGGAACGTAGAAGCGCTCACGGACACGGGCTTCCAGCAGCGCTCCCAGGTAGGTTAGAAAGGAGCGCGATTGCAGCGTGAGCGTCACCAGGTGCGAGCCGGCAAAGAGCAGCAGCCAGGGAAGATAAGGCCCGAGCAGATCGTTGATCGGCGTGCCGGCCTGAACGCTGCCGGACTGTACGGCGACTGTCAGCCGGTTGACGATCGTCTCGATCGCGCGAATCTGCGCCAGCGGCACCAGGCCGGCGATCAGCCCGACGACGAGCAGCAGAGCGGTGAAGGCTGGCCACGGCAAGATCAAGGTTCGATAGATCATGCCGAGCACTGTTCGCGCTCGGGCAAAGATCTGCCGCTGTCCAGGGCGATGTTCGGAAGATGGCTGTGGTATGGTCATACCCGCCGCTCAATCGATTCATGCTGCTGATCCGGCGCGAGCCGCTGAAATCGAGCGTAGTGCGCTGTTTCTCCGTTCATTGTCACGTGCCATACGCCGTCGCGGCGATCTAAGCGCGTCAGGCAGCACGGCTCGAATCCGAAGCTCTGGCTGGGCAATCCCGATAGCGCGGCGGCCATTTCTGTAACGGTATGGCCATGCCCGACAATCAGCAGCGATCCGGCGTACTGTCGGACGAGGTGCTGGATTACCGCGCCCATTCGCTCCTGCATCTGCTCCTGCGTTTCCGGGTAGCTCGGCGTATGCCACGCGCGATAGTTTGTATCGATGCGTGGAAAGCGCTGTGTACGCGCGTGTGGCGCCGGCAGCTGAGGAGCACCTTCAGGAAACCACTGGACATTGAGCCACTCGCCGGCGCCATCTTCGATCACAAAGCGCCGGTCAAGCTGCTCCGCAAGGTAGTGCGCAGTCTCAATTGCGCGGAGGAACGGCGAGACAACCATGTGATCGATGGACTCGCCCCGGAGATAGCGGCCCAGCGCCCTGGCCTGCGCAATCCCTTGATCCGAAAGATACGGATCATATTTGTTGTCGCCGGCGCCGCACCAGTCAGGCTTGGCCCACTCGATCCGGTGGCCGTGCCGGCAGAGAAACACGGTGCTGGCCTGTACTGCGTCATCCATGGCGTGAATCTACGCTTCCTGCTTTCTACGCGTCATGTCTACAGTCATCAGCAGCGAACGCACGTCCCGGCGCGATCTGAGCATCACGACCGCTGCGTCTGCGGCGCGAAGCTTTGCCAGCATCAAGGGCCGGATCTTGAGCTTGAAGGATAGAACCAGCCACAGGAAGCGTGGCGCAAGCTCCCAGCGCGGCCGATACTGCGCTCCCGCCGCAACCTGGACCGGCAGCGTCGAGCGATCACCGGTGTAGCGCTTGAGCGAGCGCATGACGACGCCCCGCAGCGCCGTGATGGTCGCAACATCCAGGAAGATGATCAGATCCGCCTGCCGAATCCGCTCATCCAGGTAGGTATGATGATAGTTGCCCTCCATGATCCACGCGCTGCGGCTAAGCTCCTGGAAGAAGCGCCCGGCGAAGACTGCCGGCTCAGGACGCTGCCAGTCTTCTTCCCAGTAGAGATCATCCAGCGCCACGACGGGAAGCCCGGTGAGACGAGCCAGCTGTGTCGCAAAGACTGATTTACCGCTGCCGGGCGAGCCTAAGACGACGATGCGTCTTGCCGTGGCAAGGCGGTGCGCGTACAGCATGTGGTCGGCTCGCGCCTGGTGGATGTATGAGTCGGCGGGGTGGTGCATAGGCTAGATGTGGTACATCCTCCACGGATATTCTTTTTGGACCCGAATATTGTAGTAGCGCTTATCTTCAAGCGCGCCTGGATATTTGTTCTGTTCGAAAGCAGCCCGGAACTGTTCTACCATCGTAGCGAGCGTCAGCTGCGGCGTGAAGTTGATCTCCTGCGCGATCTGTCGCGACGATACGCTGTATGAGCGGGTATCCTGGCTCTGCTCCGCCGTGAGCACAACGTCTGGCCCGACCGCTGCCTGGATCAGCGCTGCCGACTCAAGCAGTGTTTGGTTGCCCTGGGCAACGTTCCAGGTTTTACCGGCAATAGCGGAAGCCGGCAGCTCCAGCAGTTGCAGGTACAGCCGCGTCATATCGTCGATGTGCAGATACGGACGAATGCTGCCGCTATTGGGAACCGTGATCGCGCGCTGGTAATACGCCCGACATACCATCTGGTTGAATGTCAGGTCGAAGCGCTGGCGATCGGCACAGCCACAGATGGTGGCCGGACGAACCGCGACGGTTGTGAAATCGTCGGCGGCGTACTCGCTCAGAATGCGCTCGCAGGCCAGCTTGCACAAAGCATATTCCGTCAGCGGATTTGGCTGGTCTGCCTCGGTGACTGCCCGCGCATCGGCACGCTTGCCGTACACGCTGCACGACGAGGCCAGGACGAAGCGGCGTACTCCGGCGCTGATACTTTCTTCGACCAGCGGACGAAACGCGCCGACATTGATCTCGCGCCCGATCTCCACCGGCAGCTCATACTTGGGGTCATTGGAGATGAAAGCAAGATGAATCACCGCATCCTGGCCGTGCAGCGCCTGCTTAATCACGGAGCGGTCGCGAATGTCGCCTGTCAGGATCTGGAGATTGGCATGGCTGTAGGGCGGATGGTAGCCGAACACCATTAGATCCAGCACCGTGACCTGATAGTTGGCTGCCAGCAGACGTGGCACCAGCGCCGAGCCGACATAGCCGCACCCGCCGGTTACCAGCACGCGTTGTATAGGCCGCTGCTGCACCACGGCTATTTCTTCCACATGATCTGCACGCTGCGCCGCTCCGCCTGAACGCCCGGCTTGACAAACGAGACCGCATGCCATGATCGATCTGAGCGGATGAGCAGGGCTGAATTTTTCCAGTATGGCAGCACTTCGGCGGCCTCATCGTCGAGATCGCCGCTGTTGAGGATTTTGAGCGTGCCGCCCCAGTCTGATTGCCAGCTTTCATTCAGATACAGCAGCTGGGTGACGACCTTCTCGGGCTTATCGCAATGTGGTGATAGCCAGCACTCGGAGGAGTAGCGCCAGAATGCCACCTCTAGCGTCAGCTTGCTCAAATCCAGCCCCGTTAGCTCAGACATGGCTGCGGTGTACTCCGGCGATTGCAGCGTGGTCATCAGATCATGCCAGACCTCATGCAGCGCCTCCGGGTGATACAGCTTTCCTTCCTTCAAGAGCTGCCTGACCCACATGCGGTATGTTTTGTCCTGATTTGTGGTGTAGGTTTCTTCGAAGTGATCGCCGGGAAAGTTGTTGATCAGTGATTGTGCGGCCGAATCTGGAATCAAGTCTTGAATAAGGCCCCACTGGTAAGGGTGCGTGTGCAGCTCAGCAGTTTTGATACGCCCGAGATCAAGCAGTGCTTGTACTGCGTTTGCCATGTTCGCTCCTCTCCATTTGTAATCACGAGTGGTTGGATCGGTTGTCAGGTAAGCCGTACACGCTACGCTGCTCTGTAATCGATGCTCACTCTGCTTCTGGTGCCTGCGTCGGCGATGGTTCAGGCCAGGGAGTTAGCTATTGGCAGCATAAAAACAGTCTGAAAACCTGGTTTGCTCGGTATCAATCGCTATCAGCTGGCACGCAGATCTCTATTTTGAGTGAATCATGAGTCAGCTAAAATCGTGATCTATCGACCTCGACACGTTTCTGTGTATCGGGTTATTGGGGGGCTTGATCAGGAGATTTATACGCGGATTAAATTATTTTTAATAAATATAAGCGGGTTCTAGATTCTTGTCAAGGCGTTTGAAGGTACACATCTTTGGCTAGTGGTTTGGTGGAGTTAGCCGCAGGCGAGGTATGAACATAACTGTGCAGATATTACCCCGATATATGCGAGCTCGTGTGCTCACGCTGGATTAATTTGACTTGACAGAAATTTTTTGGCTATGCTATAGTGGTTAAGGAAAGTTTAAGTGCCTCGTGTACCGTAAGTCCTTCATGCACAATGAAGTAGTATGAAATACGGCTCTACTGTAATCGTAATCAACAGCTATAACAAGGTTGCAGCCTGTGACATAAACTAGTATCACACTTAATTCCACCCTGAATAGCTTCTCCCTCAAACTAATATTCCCCCCACCAGACGAAACGCGATCCAGGTGATCCATAACTATCCTGACTATACCTGGTCAATGATGCTCAATCGTTGCTTAAAGTTCGGATGCATATAGTTGATGACGTCTCAGCGCATACTTTAGTACCCGATAAACATATGTAATCGATCGCAACTAATCCATACTTTCCTTATATCGCTCAATAGAGCGAGCGGTTTTCTATACCTTGACGCATTAATATTCGGTCTCTGTGCCTATTCGCCATACGTAGGTGTAGGTAAGCTGTTGCCAATTTATGTGACTTGCCGATTCGATAAACAGCGATTCGGAACATTTAAACCTCTCATGTGTTGATCCTGAAAGGTGAAATGATGGTGAGATGTAAGGCAAGGGCTGTACGTGATCGCGGCTGAATTACACGACATTGGCATAAATTTCCGCGCTATTGCAATCTCTGGCGCCGCATTATTTTATCGCGCCGGTGATAGCACGGTTATCTCTGCCGAACACGCGCGCTATCTCTACGCGCAGCTTGGGATTCGTTCGTTTCTCGATCTGCGTAGTCGCGCCGAAGTGTTGTGCTACGGTGCTCCCGCTCACTTGATCGCGGCGGGCATACGCTGGGTGCGCGCTCCGCTCACCGGCTACAGCAACCGCTTCATTCAGTCGCGCGCTCCTGACGCCAGGGCCTATTTCCAGTATTACCAGGATATCCTTGAGCAAGCGCATCGCCGGCTGCCGCGTATCTTCCGGCTACTGGCGCATTTGAGCGAGCAGCCCTTTATGCTTGGCTGCCATTTCGGCAAGGATCGGACAGGGATCGTCACTGCCTGCCTCATGCATCTGCTGGGCTTTTCCAATGACGAAATTATCCGCGATTACAGCGCCACCGCGCGTGAGCTGCTGCTGCGAGCTGATCATTTCCAGGACAAATGGCTGAAACGCGGCCACACCAAGCAAGAGTATTTGGCTCGTCTGGAGGCTAAAGCGGAGACGATGCAGCTTACGCTCATGTGGATCGAAGATCGCTATGGCGGGATTGAGCCGATGCTGCTCGGCATGGGTGTGAACGCTCGCGACCTCCTCACGCTTCGATCAAACCTGTTGGAGCGCCAAACCCTCGCAGCGCTGCCTATGATACCTGTGCCAAACGTACGCCAGGAAAGAGGTCTCGCATGAAGATTCTTTGTCTTATTCCCCCGTATGTTCCCAGCTACTTCAACGCCGGTCATCATCTCCCGATCTTTATGGTCGCAGCCTATCTCCGCCAGCAGCCCGATGTTACCTCGGTAACCGCTATCGATGCGTGCGCGATGGGCCAGACCTGGAAAGAGATCGGCAGCTTGCTCAGCCAGCCGTTCGATCTGGTGGTGATGCTCAACGATTTCGACGCGATCGATACGTTCCGGCGCGCCGCGCACTATGCCAGGGTGCTGAATCCGTCGGTGAAGCTGATGACCTTTGGCCGGCTCAGCCAGCAAAATTCACACCTTTTTGAGCAGTTCGGCTTTGATGCGATCCACTGCTCCGGCGATGCCGAGGCGGCGGTCGCAGGCTACGTGCGCTATCTGCTCGGGCAGCAAGATGCTGTTCCAGGAGTATCGCTGCGACAGGCGGACGGGTACAGTGAGCCCGCTCCAGGCACGTTTTTGCTGGCCGACGAGTGGGTGCTGCCGGATGTCGCCGAGATTCCATACGACGGTCATCTGCGCCTCTACGCCGACGATCTCAACAAATTTTGCGGCATTCCCCAGCGCCGCGAGCTGGTTATCCCGCTCGCGCGTGGCTGTCCCGTAGGCTGCATGTACTGTGATGTACCGATCATGCAGGGACGGCGCGAGCGGCGGCTGCCGGTTGACCGTGTGATTGACTACATCCGCGATGCGTTTACCCGACAGCCCTTCGAGTATGTAAGCTTCTACGCGCCGACGTTTACGCTGAACAAACAGTGGGTTCACGCCTTCTGCGACGCCGTGATCGAGCTGGGGTCGCCGTGGCCGTGGAAGTGCGTAACAACCACCTTCCATCTTTCGGAAGAGCTGGTCGCTAAGATGGCAAAGTCGGGCTGTGTGCGCATCAGCATCGGTTTGGAAACGCTGGGCGCGGGCTCCGCATCGCTGCCGAAGATCAAGCAGGAGCAGGGTGCAGCCTTCGACAGGGTTGCCAAGTGGTGCCGGCAGTATGGCGTCGAGCTGAACTGCTTCATTATCCTGGGACTGCCGGGCGATACAGTCGAGGGCATCGCCTACACCATCGAGCACGCGCGCTCGGTCGGCGCGCGCGTTCGTCCGACCATCTACACACCGTACAACCAGATCACAGACGCGATGAGCGAGCATGAGGTCGCGATGTTCAACCGCCAGCTGCTGGTCGAGGGCCTGTGGGACGCCGAGACTGCCTCGCGTTTCCACAAGATCTTTTTCCACATCGACGGCGATGCGCCGACGCAGGTGATGGAGCGGATCAAGCTACGCAGCGGCGACGATCTTCCGATTCCGCAGCCTGTCTAGCCGGCAAGCACGGTCGGAGGCGGACGCCAGTGGGCAAGGGCTGTGCTGATCGCGCAGGAGACCGGGGAGTAGTGAAATGAGCTTCCAGCTATCGGATCATATCGACTCACAGCTATATGCGCTGCCGTATCCGGCTAAGAAAAACTATGCCCATACGATCAATCTTTCGAGCAATGAGATTAATCACCCGGCGCTGCCCCAGCTCTTCGCCGCGTTCTTGCGGGAATGCCCGCCGAATGCCGCGTCATGCTATCCCTACTGGCCTCAGATCGTCACGACGATTGCGCGCCACTACGGGCTCGACGAGCGCTCGGTTGTGCCGACGGCGGGCGCAGATGATGCGATCCGGGTTGTGCTGTATATGCTGGGTCGCCGTACGCGGCGGCTGGTGCTCCAAAGCCCGAACTACCAGGCTTACACGCTGTACGCCAGGCTTTTCGATATTGCGGTCACACCGATATCGTGTGTCAACACATCGGCCACGGCATTTATCGACGAGCTGATCGAGCACCTGTCGACGGCCGAAGCATCGCTGGTTGTGCTGACCAATCCCCACGGATTTACCGGCCAGCTGGTCCCAGCCGACGAGATGGAGCGCCTGGCGCGGACCTGTGCCCGGCACAACCATCTGCTTGCGATCGACGAGACGTATATCGCTTTCAGCGCGGGCGATCACCTGCCGCTGATGCAGCGCTACGAGCATGTGCTGCTGATCCGCTCGTTCTCCAAGGGCCTGGGCATGGCCGGCCTGCGCATGGGCGCGATCCTGGCGTCGCCTGCGCTGGCGAGCGTGCTGGCCCGCTGGAGCAGTACCAACACGGTGACGGCGGTATCTGGATATTTTCTGGCGTATTGCTTCGAGCACCACCAGGTCATCCAGGCGGCGCTCAAAGATCTGACCGAGACCAAAGCCTGGCTGGTCGAGCGGCTCGGCGCGCTGTTTCCAGAGTGGCGCTGCGAGCTATCCGCAACAAACTTCTTGCTGGTCGATACCGGCTCGGCCGAAACAGCGGATCACATCGTTCAGTCGTTAGCCGAGCGGGCAATTATGGTGAAATCACTGGCGGGAGAGCGCGGCCTCGAAACCTGTTTTCGGTTCAGCATCGGCGAGCGAAGGATCATGGAAACATTTCTTGCAACTTTGGAGGCGGTATGTTCGGCCAGGGCGCTGTGAAAACGCCATCTTCCACGCCGACCGATGTGCAGATTCGGCCAGGCTGCCTGCGTCCCGGACAGGTGGCCGTTCGGGGCTACAAACACGCAATGGTGCTGCTCGTCGCCGCCACGATCGCGATTAACCGGACAGTTGAGATTCGCAACTGCCCGCTGATCGAAGAGACGCGCGTTCTGTCGGAGATTTTCGAGCAGTGCGGCGGTGTGGCAAGCTATGAGAGCGAAACGCTCAGGCTCAATCCGCGTACACTGCGGCATGGCGCTGTGCCGGATCAGCTTGCGGAGCGCATTCACGGCTCGATCTATCTGTTGCCGGTGCTGCTTGGCCGGTTCGGATCGGTGATGTTGCCCGAAACCGGCGGCTGTCGCCTGAGCTCGGCAGAGCGCAACGGTCGTCCCGTCCACCATATGCTGGCGGTGCTGGAAGCGTTCGGCGCGGAGTTTACCGCGAAAGACGGCTGGATTGTCGGCACAAGCCAGGGCTTTCATGCGATCGACATCGACATTCAGCAATTTTCGATGCGCGATGATGTGCTGACGGGACACTTTGTTTCTGGAGCGACCAAGACGGCGATCTTAGCGGCGCTGTTTGTCGAGCAGGGCGAAACAATTATTCGCAATCCGTATCCTAAGCCGGATGTTCAAGAGCTGCTGTTGTTTGTGGAGGCGGCGGGCTACCGCGTCCAGCGCGGCCCGCAGGAGATCCGCATCTCGCGGACCGGCGCCGAGCTGAGCGAGCAGCAGATCTTGAGTCACGATTTGATGTCATGCATCAGCACGGTCATGACCTATATCGCTCTGGCAGTCCATGCACGAGTTCCGCTGCAACTGACCGGGCTGACCGTCGAGCGCGTGCGTGCGGGGCTGGCCGAAGAGCTGCGCCTGCTGAGCAAGATGGGCGTGCCGCTGGAGTGGGCCGAGGACTCGCTGCATGTCCTGGGAGCGCCGAGTATCACGAACATCGACATCGATGTAACCAGCGTCGGCATTTACAGCGATCATCAGCCATTCTTCGCGCTCATGTTTTTACAAGGCGATCGGCCTGCTCGCATTCGCGAATATGTATGGCCTGAGCGCTTCGACTATGCCCGCGAGCTGCTCAAGCTCGGCGCGCAGATCACCTTTGAAGATGCCGCGATCGTGGTTCATCCTTCGGCGCTGGATCGGGCCGGCCAGACGCTGGTCGCCACCGACCTACGTGCGGCGGCAGCCCTGCTGCTGGCAGCGGTTGGCGTGAGCGGGAGAACCGAGATCAAGAACATCCACCATATCGAGCGCGGCTACGACGATTTGCTTGATACGCTGAGCCGGATCGGGGTCGACGTCGAAGCGCTGACCGTTGAAATAATAGCCGGCGAGTGCTAGATCCGGCCGAGGGCCAGAGCCGCGCTACAAGAAGGGAGCATCCATACATATGGCCGTCGATGTTTTTTCTGAAAAGCTGGAAGCGGTGTTGCGCAGGCATCTCAAGTTCCTGGACCAGCAGCAGGAGCTGCCGCTGGATACCGAGCTTAGCCTGCTGGGTCTTGACTCGTTGAGCGCGATCAATATGCTCCTCGATCTAGAAGAAACGTTTGAGATCATGATCCCGGACGAGCTGCTGAGCACAGAAACGTTTCGGTCGGCGTCCACGCTTGAGGCTGCGCTGCGAACGTTAGTATAAAGTTGAGGCTTTCATGCTCGACGCCAGGCAGATTGACCATGCGCTCATCGAGAGTGCTACCACGCTCAGCCAGAGCGTGCTGTTTCGCTGGGCGGCAGATGTCGATGAGCAGGCGCGCTTTCCCCATGAAAGTGTTACAGCGCTGCGAGAGGCCGGACTCTTCGGCTATGGAGTGCCGCAGATCTACGGTGGGCTGGGCGGCAATCTGCAAACCTTCTGGCGCATCAGCGCAGCGCTGGGCGCGGGCTGTTTATCGACCGCGCTGATCTGGGCTATGCACTGCCAGCAGGCTGCGATCCTGGTCGATCATGCCGCGCAGAGCTACCCCGATGTGCTCGCCGAGATCGCGAAACGGGGAGCGCTCGTCGCATCGGTGACAACTGAGCGCGGCAAGGGTGGTCATTTGTTCACGGCAGATGCCCCGCTGATCCCCGACGGCGACGGCCTGCGTCTTTCTCGCTTTGCGCCGGTGGTGAGCTATGGCGGCGAGGCCGACTATTTTTTGATCACGGCACGGGCCGGCGAGGATGCGCCGCCCAACGATGTGCGCCTGGTGCTGGCAACGCCCGCCGACGGCTCGATCACACCGGCCGGCGATTGGCAAGTCATGGGTATGCGCGGGACGCGCAGCGGTGCCATGCAGTTCGATCTCCACGTGAGCTATGATCGCGTGCTGGATGTGCCGTTCCGTCTGATCGCGCTCCAGTCCATGGTGCCGGTTGGACATCTGGGCTGGGCTGGCGCCTGGTACGGAGCCGCCAAAGGCGCGGTCGACCGCTGTGTGCGGCAGCTGCGCGGCTCGGCCAGGCAACATAGCCGTAAGCTCACGTCGGAGCTATTCACCCATCGTCTGGCGCGGCTGCGGATGTCTCTGGATTTAATGGAGGCGATGCTGAATCAAACTGCGGATCGGCTGGACAGCTACCGGCAGCAAGACGCGCCGCCCGAGCAATACGAAGATATTACCCATAACATCGCCCTCAATAACCTGAAAGTCGCGGTATCTGAGCTTGCCTTTACGGTCGTCGAGGGGCTCGTCGAGACGGTGGGATTCGCGCAGGGCTATGTGCAGGAGCCGCAGATTGGCATCGAGCGTGTTTTTCGCGACTTGCGCTCCGCCGCCTTGATGTACAGCAACGATCGGCTGCTGGAGGCCAACGGCAAGCTCATGATCGCCGAAAATACCGCGATGGGTACGATCTGGCAGCGCAAAGCCTAGCAGTGTTTGTGAGCGGGAGCGAGATAGGACTGATATATGATCGATAAAAAAGCATCCTTCCAGCGTACACCAGAGCCTGCTGAGCAGACGGAGCAAGCGCAGGAGGGTGGCGCTGGTCTGTGGCGTGCTATTCGCTCGGTTATGCGCACACAGCGGCGCGCTCCCGCCCTGAATCCGGCTCCCCGCGATCAGCCGCTGCCGCTCTCGTTTGCGCAGCAGCGCCTCTGGTTTCTTGACCAGTTGCAGCCTGGGAATACCGCCTATAACCTATCATATATTTTTTCTATCAACGGCTCGCTCGACGTTGCAGCGCTCGAATATAGCTTGAACTGTGTGATCCAGCGGCATGAAGCCCTGCGCACGATCTTTGTAGCCCAGGATGGTGTTGCGTGCCAGATGATTTTGCCCTCGCTTCAGATCGATGTGCCGCTCTGGGATCTGCGTCATCTGCCGCCGGATGAGCGCGAGGCGCAGGTACAGCGCAGCATCCACGAGGCGATCGATCAGCCCTTCGATCTCCAGGCCGGCCCGTTGCTGCGAGCGATGGTTCTGCGGCTCTCAGCAGCTGAGCATCTGCTAATCATCGGTATTCATCATATCGTCTTCGATGGAACGTCGAAAGATATTCTATGGCGCGAGATTAACGAGTTTTATCAGGCATACAGCGCAAAGAGCCAGCCTGATCTCCCGGATCTGCCGATCCAGTATGCTGATTTTGCAGCCTGGCAGCGCGGCTGGCTCCAGGGTGAACATCTCGACGCTCAGCTTAAATTTTGGAAGCAACATCTTGCGGGCGCACCTGCGGCGCTGGAGCTGCCCACCGATCGCGCGCGGCCGGCGGTCCAAACATTTGCGGGCGCACGCTATCCACTGCTGATCGCGCCGGCGCTTACAAGCGATCTGCGCGCGCTGGCGCAGCGTGTCGATGCGACGCTGTTTATGGTGCTGCTGGCAGCGTTTGATGTCCTGCTCCTGCGCTATACAGGTCAGAGCGATATTGTGGTGGGATCGCCGATCTCGGGACGCAATCGCGGTGAGCTGGAACGTCTGGTCGGTTTGTTTGTCAATACACGCCTGCTGCGCGCCGACCTGTCCGGCAATCCGTCGTTTGAGGAGGTGCTGCGGCGGGTCCAGCAAGTGGCGCTTGAAACCTTTGCGCATCAAGATATTCCTTTTGAGAAGCTGGTTGAGGAGCTGCAACCCCAGCGCGATCCAAGCCGATCGCCGCTCTTCCAGGTAGCGTTTAACTTCAGCGGCGCTGCGATTCCGGTGCTCAAGCTGGGCGATCTTGAGGTTAAGCCGATTGTCAACGAGCGCCGGATGGCTCAGTTCGATCTTTCCCTGGTGCTGCGCGAGGATGAGGATCAGATCTTCGGCGCCCTTGACTACAACACGGATCTGTTTGAGCAGAGCCGGATCGCGCGCATGGCCGAACATTTCCAGATTCTTTTGGCTGGTCTTGCCGCCGATCTGAGTCTGCCCATAGGTAACCTGCCACTTTTGACTATCGAGGAGTCGGAGCAGCTGCGTGGCTGGAACGCAGCTACGCAAGCAGCCATACTGCCGGGATGCGTCCACGATCTGGTGACCGCGCAGGTGGAGCGGACGCCGGAGGCGGTAGCGGTGCGCTGTGGGGCGGAGGCGCTGACCTACGCGGCGCTGCACGCGCAGGCGACGCAGCTGGCGGGATACCTGCGGGCGCACGGGGTTGGGCCTGAGATGCGCGTCGGGCTGTGTGTCGAGCGCTCGGTCGAGTTGGTGGTGGCGGTGCTGGCCGTGTGGCACGCCGGCGCGGCGTATGTGCCGCTTGACCCGAGCTATCCGCAGGAGCGTCTGGCCTTCATGATCGCCGACGCTGATCTGGCCCTCGTGCTCACCCAGGCGGCTCTGCGTGAGATGCTGCCCGCCACCACGCTGCCCGTAGTGTGTCTCGATCGCGACGCGGAGGCGATCGCGGCCACGCCACCGCTGCCGTCCGTGGTGCGCGACCCGGCGCAGCTGGCGTATATGCTCTACACGTCGGGCTCAACCGGCCGACCCAAGGGCGTGCAGGTGGCGCAGGGGGCGGTGGTGAACTTCCTGCACACGATGCAGGCGGCACCGGGGATCGCGGCGACGGATGTGCTGCTGAGTGTGACGACGTTGGCGTTTGACATCAGCGTGCTGGAGCTGCTGCTGCCGCTGACGGTCGGCGCGCAGGTGGTGCTGGTGGACCGCACAGTGACCAGCGACGGCGTGGCGCTGGGGCAGGCGCTCACGGCGAGTGGGGCGACCATCATGCAGGCGACGCCGGCGACGTGGCGGCTGCTGCGCGATGCGGGCTGGGACGGGCGGGCTGCGCTGCGGGTGTTGTGCGGTGGGGAAGCGCTGGCGCCGGAGCTGGCGGCCTATCTGCTGCCGCGCGTGCGCGACGTGTGGAACCTGTACGGCCCGACCGAGACGACGATCTGGTC
>DASWTW010000082.1:0-30134 GCA_036401895.1 Herpetosiphonaceae bacterium
CGAAGCCGCATCGACTTCAGGCAGCTCGACCATCGCACCGCCGGCTGCTGCCGTCTCGGTGGTTGCGGTCTCGTTGGTCGCGGCGCTGGTCGCTTCCGGCGAGGCTGAGGCTTCCATGCTCGCAGAAGCTTCGGGCGATGCCGAGGCGGCGACTGACGCGGATGCTGCGGGAGAGGCCGCAGAGGATGCGGCGGGAGAAGAAGTTGTAGCTGTACCACCACCACAGGCCGCCAGAATGCTCATCATCATGATCGCTACGATGAGCGCGCGAAACGCTTTAGCCATAAAGTCTAGTATCCTTCCTAACTGTTCTGTACACGAGCTCTCATAGAACTCGATTGTGAGAACTGTAACGGGCGCGAGTTATCCCAGGTTTATAGTTGCGTTAAGCGTTTGTTAAACCTCGGTCAGGTCTTAACAAACGCCAGCGCGACGATCCTGCGCGCCCATCTCCCGAGCCAGCTAGGCCGGCGCAGGGCCCATACTTGCCCATTTCGCTCCTGCACAAGCATCTGCTCGCTCCTTCCGATCGCTGTCTTCTCCGGCAAAACGTTGGCGGCTCAGCCCTTAAAAGTGATGAGCGAGCGACCGATTGGTCACCCGCTCATCGTGCCCCCGTTTGCCCTTAGCTGTATTCTTCCACAGCTCTATGAACGCGCCATTATGGATTTGTTAAGTTTCGGCTAAGCTGTTTCAGCGCTTTCGATCAAGAGCGTTACGTCTCGACGACGGCCAGCGTTAACATACACGGGCCACTAGCCCAGCTAGCAACCCGTGTACTCATGCCCGTTTGCCCTTGACCAGCATGATGCCACACGGACATCAAGACCAGATTATCTTTAGGTTAGCTTTGGATAAAATGTCGATCCTGGGTGTCCAACTCTTGCTAATGTTAAGGGGCAATTAAGAGCTGTGATATACTTCCCAATGCTGTTTCTCACGAAAGCAAGGACATGCGTATCCACATTTTATGGATCTCAATATTATTGATCGGCGTGCTCACAGCCTGCGGCCAAACGGCACAGGCCACCGATCAGCAGCTGACACTCACCGGCTCGACATCGGTCGGGCCATTCGCCGAGCAGCTGGCCGAGCGCTACGAAGAGCATCATCCAGGATCGAAGGTAAACATCCAGTCGCTGGGATCGAGCGCCGGCATTCAAGCGGCGGCAGAAGGTACCGTCGAGATCGGCATGTCGTCGCGGCATCTGGAGCCCGACGAAGAGGCGCAGCTACAAGCGTTTGAGATCGCTCGTGACGCGCTGGCGATCATTGTGCATCCCAGCAATCAGGTCGGCGACCTTACGACCGAGCAGGTGCGCCAGATTTTCACCGGCCAAATCACCAATTGGCGCGAAGTCGGCGGCCACGACGCGCCGATCGATATTGTGACGCGCGAGGCCGGCTCGGGAACCTACGGCGCGTTCGAAGAGCTGGTGATGGATAAGGAGCTGCCCTCGCAGAGCGCGCTGCGCCAGGGCTCGAATGGAGCGGTTCGCCAGATCATCGCGGGCGATCCCGACTCGATCGGCTATATCTCGCTGGGCATCGTCAACGAGGCGGTCAAGACGGTCGCGGTGGATCATGTGCAAGCGTCGACGGATGCGGTAATGTCGGGCCAGTACAAGCTCGTGCGTCCATTTTTGTTCGTGCAGCGCAAGGACGCAACGCTCTCGCCGCTGGCCCAGGATTTTTTGAGCTATGTGTTATCGCCTGAGGGCCAGCAAGAGCTTGTCCAAGCCGGTCTCATCCAAGGAGCTGATGCTCAATGAAAGAACGCCTGATCAGCTTTCTCCTGTTCCTGTGCGCGCTGGTATCGATCGCATCGCTGGCGATCATCACGTTCTTTATCTTTCAGGCTGGTCTGCCGCTGATCTTCAAGGTTGGGCTGGGTAATTTTCTCGAAAGCAGTCTGTGGAATCCCAGCGGCGATCCCCAGAGCTTCGGCATTGCCGCGATGATTCTGGGCTCGATCTGGGTCACGCTCGGCGCGATCGTGGTTGGCGTGCCGCTGGGCCTGGCGGTGGCGATCTTCTCAGCCGAGATCGCGCCCCCGCGTCTGGCGATGCTGATCCGGCCCGTGATCCAGCTGCTGGCCGGCATTCCCTCGGTGATCTACGGCTTTATCGGCCTGACGATCCTCGCGCCGACGATTCGCGCCACCTTTGGCGGTCCTGGGCTCAGCGTTCTAACTGCCGCGCTGATTCTGGGGATCATGATCCTGCCCAGTATTATCAGCATCTCCGAGGACGCGCTGCGGGCCGTGCCGCGCTCGTATCGTGATGGCTCGCTGGCGGTAGGCGCCACGCGCTGGCAAACGATCTGGCGCGTGCTGGTGCCGGCCGCGCGCTCCGGCATCGTGGCCAGCGTGATTCTGGGCATGGGCCGCGCGCTCGGCGAAACGATGGCCGTGATCATGATGCTCGGCAATGCGCTGCAAGTGCCGCGCTCGCCGCTCGACTCGGCCACGACGCTGACGAGCAATATCGGCCTTGAGCTAGCCTATGCCAGCGGCGATCATCGTGACGCGCTCTTCGCGACCGGCGTTGTGCTGTTTGTGCTGATTATGATCCTGAACATTCTGGCGAATATTTTCACCGGCCGCGTCACCTTCTGGCAGCGGCTCTCCGCGTTTCGTCCGGCAGTTGCCAATGGACGCGCCGCATGGCGACGGAGGAATACTTGAAACGCCAACATTCGCAGCTCGTCGCCTTTGCCGGCCTGTGGTTCGCCGCCAGCCTGACGATCGTGATCCTGGCGATCATTATCGTCTATATTCTGGCGCAGGGCCTGCCGTATGTAAATCTTGAATTTCTGACCGGACGGCCGCTGCAACAGGGACGTGAGGGCGGCATCTTCCCGACGATCGTCGGGACGCTGGCGCTGGGCGCGGTCTCGCTGGTGCTGGCGGTGCCGCTGGGTGTGGGCGCGGCGGTCTTCTTGACGGAGTACACGCGTCCCAGCCCACTGACGACGATCATGCGCTTCGGCACCGACTCGCTGGCCGGCGTACCATCGATCATCTTCGGCCTCTTCGGCTTTATCTTTTTTGTCACACGGCTGCACATGAGCTGGTCGCTGCTGGCAGGCGGGCTGACACTGGCGCTGATGGTACTGCCGACGATCATTCGCACCACCGAGGAGGCGATCCGCGCGGTGCCGGTGTCCTATCGCGAGGTGAGCTACGGGCTGGGAGCGTCGCGCTGGCAGATGGTGCGCACGGTAGTGCTGCCCAACGCGCTGCCGGGCATCATCACCGGCATCATCCTGAGCTTCGGGCGCGCGGTCGGCGAGACGGCGGCAGTGATCTTCACGGCAGGAACCGCGCTCAACATTCCCACCTCGATCCTATCGCCAACCCGCACGATGGCCGTACACTTTTATATTCTGGCGGTCGAGGGCATTTCGCTACAAAAAGCCTACGCCACCGGAGCCGTGCTGATCATCAGCATTCTGGTGATCAACGTGCTGGCCAACGCGCTGATCACGCGCAGTGTCTCGCGGGCGGTCCGTCGCTAGCGCCGTCAGGCCGGAGAAAGCGGCCAAGTATCTACGGCGATGAGGCGTGTCCTGGGCGTGATACATCACGCCCCTACGGGTCAATACATTTGACCATCGTTGTAATACGTTCATTGCTGAAAAGGCAGATCAACAACGATATGACTCCCAAGATCGAAATCGATCAGTTTACGTACAGATACGGCGACGAAATCGCGCTGAACAGCATCTCGCTTCAGGTGCAGCCCAACACGATCCTGGCGATCTTTGGCCCGGCGCGCGGCGGCAAGACCACGCTGCTGCGCTCCATGAATCGCCTGACCGAGATCGGCGAGCCCGGCGCGCACAGCGGCCGCATTCTGCTCGACGGGCAGGACATTTTCGCGCCCGGCCAGGACGTTGCGACGCTACGCCGGCGAGTCGGGATGGTCTTTGCGCTCCCGGTCGCGCTGCCGATGACGATCTTCGACAACGTGGCCTACGGCCCACGCATGCGCGGTGTGCGCTCCCGGTCGCAGCTTCAGGATCTCGTGCAGAGCGCGCTCCAGTCGGCGGCGCTGTGGGATGAGGTCCAGGATCGGCTGGACACACCCGCGCAGTCGCTCTCGGGCGGGCAGCAGCAGCGCATCTCGATCGCCAGGGTGCTGGCTTTGGAGCCTGAGGTCATCTTGCTGGACGAGCCGACCGCCGCGCTCGATCCGATCTCGACGGCCAAGATCGAGGAGGCGCTGATGGAGCTGAAGCAGCAGTACACGATTGTGATCGCGCCGCACAACGTGCAGCAGGCCGGACGCATCGCCGACGACGCGGCCTTCTTTTTGATGGGCGAGTGTATCGAGGCCGGGCCGGCCTCCCAGATCTTTACCATGCCGCGCGATCGCCGCACCGAGGACTACATCACCGGACGCTTCGGATAAGCTGCCGTACAATCCATTTCTCCACGCTACCACGTGCCGTAGGGCTGGCACGCATTGTGCAAGCTTTTGTGGCACGATTGGCGAGTATGGAGGAGGAGAAGATGGATTTGCTTCAAAACTTGCTCGGCGGCGGACAACAGCGGCAGCAGTTCGAGGATTTTGCGAATCGCTACGATCAAGGCTCGCCCTACGACGGCATCTCGGATCAGGAAGCGATGCAGCACTACCAGCAGATCGCTCCACATCTGCCGCCGGATCTGTATCGGCAGTCGGCGCAAGACGCTTTCTCGCGGATGTCGCCGCAGGAGCGGCAGCAGTTCGGCCGGTATATGCAGCAGCAATCCCGGCAGCAGGGCTATAACATCCCCGATCTCAACGGCGACGGCATCGACGACCGCATGCAAGACCCGGCCTATCTCGCGCAGGTTACCAGCAATATGCATCAGCAGCAGCCCGGTTTGTTCAGCCAGCTGATGGGCGGCGGGCAGCAGCAGTCGGTCGGCGGCGGCATGTCCAGTATGCTGGGCAGCCCGCTGGCGAAGGCCGCGATGGCCGGCATCGCCGCGATGGCTGTTCGGCGCATGATGAGCGGCGGCGGCCAGAGCGGACTCGGCGGGGCGCTCGGTGGATTGGGCGGCGCGCTGGGTGGGCTCGGCGGTAACCAGGGCGGCAATCGCGGCGGCGGTTTTGGCGGCACCGACATGTAAGATCGATCAATATTCAAAAGGGCTGACGCGTCGAGCGTCGGCCCTTTTTTACGACATGTCGAGGATGCTGAGTCGCTGCTGGTGCAAAAAGGAATACACATCGGGATCTTCGGCGAGGGCGATCACCCGACGCACGCCGCCATGATTGACCACGACCTCGAACATGCAGACCCGGCCTCGGGCGCTGTAAAAGGCGCTGCGCTGCAACACCGGCTCTTCGATCTGACCGCCCGCCTCGATCCAGGCTTGAAGCTGGGACAGGCGAAGATTCTGCTGCGCTGCTTCCATTGCTGCTCTCCCTTGCTCTCTATGGCGGAGAGTATACCGAGCCGGCGTTAAGCGAAGTTGAAGGGCAGCTTAAGCGGAGAATAAAAACAACAGCCCCGGCATAAACCGAGGCTGCTGCGTGTGGAGGAGGGAGGGGGATTCGAACCCCCGAGGCTCATCGCCTACCGCATTTCGAGGGCGGCACATTCGACCACTCTGACATCCCTCCGTATGCGTCTCTGGCGACCCCGGCGCGACTCGAACGCGCGACCTTTTCCTCCGCAGGGAAACGCTCTAATCCACTGAGCTACGGGGTCATATTTGACCGCGCTTAATGTACCATAAAGCCTACACTTTCGCAAGCGCTGGCCCGCGTTTTTTGCCACTGTTCCAGGGAAGATTCAACAGGCTCAATCTGGAACCACGATCTGACCAAGCCCGGTCTCTCCTGGTGGAAACTGCGGATTCATGGCGTCCAGCGTATCGGCGATGGTGCGCGCGATGACGAGGTTGCGATACCATTTTTTGTTGGCCGGCACGACGTACCACGGCGCGTACTCGGTCGAGCACTGGTTGATCGCGTCCTCAAAGGCTAGCATATACTGATCCCAGTAGGCCCGCTCTTTGATGTCGTTGCTGGAAAATTTCCAGTGCTTGGTCGGATCTTGGAGCCGGCTTTCCAGGCGCCGCTTCTGCTCGTCTTTGGAGATGTACAGAAAAAACTTGAGCACGACAGTGTTATTGAGCGTCAGCATATGCTCGAACTCGTTGATCATCGCATACCGGTGACGCCACACGTCTTCCTCGATCATCTGCTTCACACGCACGATCAGCACGTCCTCGTAGTGCGAGCGATTGAAGATCGTGATCATGCCACGCGGCGGTGTTTTCTGGTGATAGCGCCACAGGAAATCGTGCTCTAGCTCCTCGGTGCTGGGCGCCTTAAACGACCAGACCTGACAGCCCTGCGGATTGACGCCCTGAAAAACGCCGCGGATCGTCCCGTCTTTGCCGCCGGTGTCCATCGCCTGAAGCACAATCAGCAGACTCTGCTTGCGCTCAGCATACAGCCGCGCCTGAAGCTCCGCGATACGCTCACGCTGCCGCGCCAGCTCATCTCGGACATCCTTCTTGCTCTGGTAATGCTCCGACTCGTTGGGATCGATTTCGACCAGGCGTAGGGCCTTGACAGGCGGCTGCTGAGCCAGCTTGAGCTGCTCGCCCGGATCGATGCGATAGCGCGGGTAGTCAGGCGCGGGCGGCTTCTGCGTGGAAGACTGCTCGGGAACCGTAACATCGGCCATGTGAGCGGTTGCTTTCAGCTCGCCGCGATTGTTGGTTCCGTCAGATTTTGCGGCAGCGCCATTCGTCATGGCTGATCCGTTGAATACGCGATCTTTCTTGCTCACCGTGGCCTCCTTCGCCGGTCACGTCTCCGCTGGATCAGGGTGTAGCAAGTTATGCACCGCCCAGAGCGTGGGCAAACAAAAAAGGGCAGATCCTGCGATCTGCCCTTTCTCGCTTACTCAGGAGCTTACGCCGATGGCGGCGTTGCCCGCTTGCTGCTCTTGGCGCTCTTGGGCGCCAGCGGCTGCTTGTGCTCGGTGCCCGCTAGCGCTCTCGCCAGCGCAATCTTGAGCACCTCGTCCATCGTCTCGACCGGAATCAGCTGAAGCTCGTCGCGGACCTTCTGCGGCAATTCCACGATGTCCTTAACGTTCTCCTTCGGCAGGATGAAGGTCTTGATTCCGGCGCGATGCGCGGCCATGGTCTTTTCCTTCAGGCCGCCGATCGGCAACACCTTGCCCCGCAGCGTAATCTCGCCGGTCATCGCCACATCGCGCCGCACGGGAATGCCGGTCATTGCCGAGACCAGCGCTGTGGTCAGCGTGATGCCGGCCGACGGGCCATCCTTCGGCACCGCGCCCTCGGGCACGTGAATATGGATCGCGTGCTCGTCGAAGTAGGTCAGCGGAATGCCCAGCTCGTCAGCCCGGAAGCGCGCATACGACATCGCCGCCTGCGCCGACTCCTTCATGACATCGCCGAGCTGTCCGGTCAGCCGCAGCTCGCCTTTACCGCGCAGCGGCAGCACCTCGAACGAGAGAATATCGCCGCCGGTTGGCGTCCAGGCTACACCCGTCGCCACGCCGATCTCGTCCTGCTGCTCGGCCAGGCCGAAGCTGAACTTCTCAGGGCCGAGGTACTCAGCCACATCTCCGGCGTCGATCACGGCCTCGACCTTATCGGTGGCGTCGGCAACTTTGCGCGCCACCTTGCGGCACAGCGCCGCGATCTCGCGCTCAAGGTTACGCACGCCGGCCTCGCGGGTGTATTCGCGAATGATCTTGAAGAGCGCGGCCTCGGTCACGGTCATCTGCTCGGTTTGCAGGCCGTGGAACTCGCGCTGCTTCGGCACCAGGAAGCCCTTCGCGATCTCCAGCTTCTCGTCCTCGGTGTAGCCGCCAAGCTCGATGATCTCCATACGATCGCGCAGCGGCCCGGGGATCGGATCGAGCTGGTTGGCGGTGGCGATAAAGATCACCTGCGACAGATCGAACGGGATCTCCAGATAGTGATCGCTGAACGTCGAGTTCTGCTCAGGGTCCAGCACCTCAAGCAGCGCCGAGGTCGGATCGCCGCGATAGTCCGCGCCCAGCTTGTCGATCTCGTCCAGGATGAAGACCGGCTGGTTGCTCTTGGCGGTCTTGATGCTCTGCACGATCCGGCCGGGCATCGCGCCGATGTAGGTGCGGCGATGGCCGCGAATCTCGGCCTCGTCGCGCACGCCGCCCAGCGAGGCTCGCACGAACGAACGGCCCAGCGAGCGAGCGATCGACTTGCCGAGGCTGGTCTTGCCGACACCTGGCGGTCCCACCAGACACAGGATCGGCGAGCGCATCTTGGTTCCGGCCAGCTTGCGCACGGCCAGATATTCCAGCAGTCGCTCTTTGACCTTCTCCAGGCCGTAGTGGTCCTCGTCGAGCACGTTCTTGGCCTCGCTCAGCGAGATCGGCTGCTGCTCTTCCTTGGCCCACGGCAGCGACAAGATCCAGTCGATATAGGTGCGAATCACGCCGGCCTCAGGCGAGCTCAGGCCCTGCTGGATCAGCCGCTTCAGCTCGTGGGTCGCCGCCTCTTTCACGTAGTCGGGCGCGTTCAGCTCAGCGATCTTGCGCTTCAGCTCGTCGATCGGGTCTGCGTACAAATCGTCCTCGCCCAGCTCGCGCCGTATGGCCTTCATCTGCTCGCGCAGGAAATATTCTTTCTGCGACTGATCGAGCGCGTCCTTGGTGTCGCTCTGGATCTTGGCGCGCAGCCGCAGCAGCTCAAGCTGCTGCGAAAGCTCCATCTGAACTTTCTGCAAGCGCTCGGCTGGATCGAGCATGTTCAGCAGCTCCAGACGATCTTCGAAATCGAAGGCCGGGCCATAGGCGACAATATCCGCCAGGTGGCCGGGATGGTCGATGCGCTGCACAAAAGCCACGGCCTCCTGCGAGACCTCAGGCATGAAGCTGATGATCTCCTCGACCTGCGACTTGACCTCAGAGACCAGCGCGTCGATGGTTGGCCCCTCGACCTCGACGTCCGGTCGCGGCGTGCAGCGGACCATATAGAACGGCTCACTCTGAATGCACTCACTAATCTCGGCGCGCTCCATACCTTCCAAAATAATGCGCACCGTATCGTCGGGCAGCTTCAAAAACTCTTCCAGCTTCGCAATAACGCCAACCTGCGGCAACTGCTGAGGCTCGCTGCCCTTATAGCCCTCAATCTCTGATTCCGAAACAAAGATGAGCAGCACTTCACGATCGCCTTCCATCGCCCGCTCCATCGCGCGGTAGGACTTGCCTTTGCCTACCTGAAGCGGCACGGGAATACGCGGCATGATAACCATTTCGCCCAACACGACGAGTGGCAGCACGCGCTCTTCGGTGGTGCGCTCTTCAACTGGCTGCTCGTCATGCATTGTTTGCTCACTCATGAATCGTTAGCCTCTTTCCGGGTGATCGTCCCGTATGGTATCAGCATACCCTAGCCGCAGCTAGAATGGATCTTCTAAATGTCTAGGCTCTTTTGCGACAAACGTCTAGGACCGATGTGTCTTCCGTCACTATCTATAATACAGCCGCGACACCATTCGTCGCGGCAAGCATGCGTTTTGACGACGGCACTACGTGCCTGGATAGTGTATTATACCGCGTTTAGCCCAAATAAGTAGCCTTTCCTCCACATCGGCGCGCACGGCTTCAACGCCTCACACTGCGCAG
Organism: Herpetosiphonaceae bacterium; assembly: GCA_036401895.1. Classification (GTDB taxonomy): domain Bacteria; phylum Chloroflexota; class Chloroflexia; order Chloroflexales; family Kallotenuaceae; genus LB3-1. The sequence continues at coordinate 9,661 of DASWTW010000082.1, forward strand.
TTTGACTGATCGAGCGCCTTCAAAAGATTGCGCCGGACGCGAGTCTATGCTATAATCGCCGCCGATCGCCGGAGCGGTTTGCGTAGAGGTTTTCAGCCTCTACGTTCTTTTTGACCTGAGGGCCACGCACCTTATGTGCCAGGGAGGCGCAGGCCGCGATCAAGCTCCTGATTTTTTGATTAATTATGTTTAGGTCTCGATGCGTGGCGAGGCACAAAGGACCGATTCCATGTCCAATCTGCTTGACGAAATTGTTAAAGATCAGCTGCGCACTGACATTCCTGAGTTCGGGCCGGGCGATACCGTTCGCGTCAGCGTCAAGGTTGTCGAAGGTGACCGCGAGCGCTTGCAGGACTTCGAGGGTGTGGTGATCCGCCGCCGCGCTGGTGGCATCAACGAGAACTTTACGATCCGCCGCATCGGTGCGCACGGCATCGGCGTGGAGCGTACGTTCCCGCTCCACTCCCCGCGCCGGGAAGCATTCAAGGTTGTGCGCCGCGGTAAAGTGCGCCGGGCCAAGCTTTACTATCTGCGACACCTGTCGGGCAAGGCAGCGCGCATCAAAGAGCGCCGCTACTAGTTCGCGGGAGAACCAAGAACCAAGAACCAAGAACCAAGAACCTAGAGCTGCGGTATCACCCGGTTCTAGGTTCTTTTGTTTATGTTGAAAAGACTCTACTCTAAACTGCTGCGCTGGGCCTTCGCCCGATTCTACCGCGAGTTCGCCTGGACCTACGATCTGGTGGCGGCGATCGTGTCGCGTGGCCTGTGGTCGCGCTGGATCGAGGCCGCCGTGCCCCAGCTTCAGGGCGAGCGCGTGCTTGAGCTGGGCAGCGGCACCGGCTACCTACAGCGGGCGCTACATCGCGGCGGCATCCCGTCGATCGGGCTGGACGCCTCGCCGTACATGCTGTGGCTGGCACGGCGCAAGATCGAGCACGCGGGCGGCGCGGCGCGACTGCTGCACGCGTATGCGCAGCATCTGCCTTTTGCCGGCAGCACCTTCAGCGATCTGGTCGCGACCTTTCCCGCCGAATATATCCTCGATCCGGCGACCTTTGCCGAAGCCTGGCGCGTGCTGCGACCCGGCGGCCAGATCGTGCTGATCGACTCGGCCTACTTCACGCGCCGCGATGCTTACAGCGCCGCCGTCGAGGCCGCCTACGTGGTAACGCAGCAGGTGCGAGCTAAAGATCCGCGACCTGGGCTGCTCCAGGCGGCGGGCTTTGAGGTCGTCGAGAGCTGGGTGGATGTGGGGGCGAGCCGCGTGCAGATTCTGCGCGGGATCAAGCGAGGATTAAGAACACAAGATCAAAGCAACAAAAGAACAAAGAACTAAAGAACAAAGAACAACACGAATGAAGGCAGTATACTGAGTCTGCCCCTCTGTTCTCTATTCTGTGTTTCGCTGTTCTTCTTTCTTCAACGGTACAATACGAGATGATGCCGACAGTCGAAGAAGAATATAACCTTCGCGCCCAGGGCTATCGCGCGATCGCTGGGATTGACGAGGCCGGACGTGGCTGCTGGGCCGGGCCGGTTGTCGCAGCCGCAGTGGTGCTAGGCCCAGCCGTGCTCGATCGGCCGGAGCTGCTGGACGGAGTCAACGACTCGAAACAGCTGCGGCCGGCGCAGCGCGCGACGCTTGAGCAGACGATCTACCGGCATGTGCTGGGCGTTGGCGTCGGCGTTGTGCCGGCGTATCTGATCGACGCGTTCGGCATCGTCGAGGCGACCCGGCTGGCAATGGAGACGGCGATCCTGCATCTGCCGCTGATGCCTGACGCGCTGCTGATCGACGCGCTGACTCTGCCGCGCTGTCCGCTGCCGCAGCGGGCGATCATTCGCGGCGATAGCACCAGCCTCAGCATCGCCGCCGCCTCAGTGATCGCCAAGACCGCCCGCGACCGGCTGATGACAAACTTCGACCGGCTGTATCCCGCGTTTCAGTTCGGCGCACATAAAGGCTACGGCACAGCAGTTCACGCCCAGGCGATCGCCGAGCATGGCGCGACAACGCTTCATCGCCGGAGCTTTCGCCCGTTGTGGCATATTACAGAATATAAGGAGCATCGTGATGCAGCATAATCTTTCGACCACAGATCTAGTTCAGCAGCTCCGCAAGGCCGGACTCAAGCCCAGCGATCGGATGATCGCCGCGATTCTGGAGCGTGGCGACGAGGCGATCGAGCCGCTACTGGCGCTGGCGCTGGATACCGGCGCGTTATTCGAGGCCGAGCCCGCCAGCCTGGGGCCGGTCCACGCGCTGCGGCTGCTGGGCGAGTTCCAGCCCGGCGAGGCCGCCGCCGAGACGATCCTGCGCCGGCTGCCGTTGACGGTTGAGGATCAGCAGACGCAGGGCGCGTTTCTCTGGGCGCAGGAGGCGCCGCAGATCGTGGCGCGCTTTGGAGCCGCAGCCATGCCCGCGCTGTTGCGTGTCGCCGACGACATGGACGCGCCGCCCCGCCAGCGTGGCGCAGGCTATGCCGCGCTGAGCTACATGGCCGTGACAACGCCGGAGCTGCGGGATCAGATTGTGGATCAGCTGCGCCAGCGATTCAGCGGCGAGACCGATCCGACCGCGAAGGGCTATCTGGTCGGCTCGATCGCCCAGCTCCAGGTCCGTGACGCCTACGCGGAGATTATGGAAGCGTTTCGCAACAAAACCGTCGATCGCGAGATTATCTCGGCGGCGGATGCGCGGCAGATGCTGCTGGGCAACGAGGTTCAGCCACAGCTCAACTGCGCGCTGCATACACTTGACGAGCGCTACCAGCAGCACGGCCCGTACTCGGAGGAGCAACAGCGAGCGATGGCCGAGATGGCGCGTAACTCAGGCTACTAGGAGAGCACAAAGAACAAAGAACAAACGCTGAATAAACGCTGATCCTTTGTTCTTTGTTTACCTGTTCTTCCTATTTCCATGACCATTTGCTGAACGCGCTGTAGAGCGGCAGAAACATGGTATACGGCATTTGCAGCAGCATCCACAGCGGCAGGTGGCGCAGCAGATCCCGCCGTTGAAAACGTGTGGCCGCCACACTCAGATGCAGCAAATCTGCGATCGTGCGGCCCGCGATCAGCTGAAGCAGCGCCCGGCGCAGGCTGCGCTTCCCCAGCAGCAGCGGAAACGATAGCAGCAGCCCGTTGAGCGCGCCGATGATCGTGCCGGTTGCCAGCAGCGCGGGATTATGCCACAGCACCTCCTGGCCGCCCGCCATCCAGCGCACGCGTTGATTCAGCGCCTGGCGCAGCGTCGGCTCGGCGGGCGTGGACACGAACGCGCCGGGATCGTCGCAAAATACCACGCGCCAGTCTGTCCGATCCAGCACATGCTGAAGCAGCACCATGTCGTCGGCAACCGCGCCCGGCGGCATGGACTCGAAGCCGCCCGCCTGATCGTAGGCCGCGCGACGATAGGCCAGATTCGCTCCGGCCGCGCCTACTGGCCGCTCCAGGTTCGTCGCGCCGGCCAGGGTCGCCATCATCGAGAAATAATCCAGCGCTTGCAGGTCTTCCATCAGCCTGCCGTTAGCGGCGTATAGCTCGACATAGCCCAGCACCGCGCCGACATCCGCCGTGAAGCAGGCGGCCATACCACTGATCCAGGTCGGCGGCATGCGGCAGTCAGCATCCGTCAGCAGCAGCAGCTCGCCCTGCGCCTGAGCAATGCCCTGCGTCAATCCGTGGATCTTGGGCGTGCGCTCCTCGGGCACCTCGGTAAGTGTGAGGATTTTGAGCCGTGGATCGCGCTGCTGGTACTGGCGCAAAATCTCGGGCGTCGCGTCGGTCGAGCGATCGTCGACGATGATCACCTCGTAGTCGGGGTAGTTCTGGCCGAGCAGCGCGTCCAGCAGTCGAGGGAGAGCCGCCGCCTCGTCGCGCGCCGCGACAATCACCGAGACGCGCGGCTGAGCGGATGAGCGCGGCTGGCGACGAAACAGGCCGATCGTCAGCAGCACACGCAGGGCAACATAGCAGGCGGTCACAACTTGCAGCAGCATACGTTCGCGTCTTCTCCCTCACGACAAGCTTCAGCACTCGCGGCGATCATGTTGAGATCGCCCAAGCTTTAGCAAGCAAAATGCCGCCCGGCGCTGTATTCGACACTGTCCCTACATCCTGGTATGTATGCTTCCTGCTAGCACTTTTGTATGCAAGCTCGGGATCTTCTCCCCTGCCAGCCCGACGACCGCTTCAGGCGGCTACTCGATAGCTATCTTGCGCTAAGCCGTGTAACGTACAGCCACATGATCGACTATCGCCTACTCATTGGAGTTGTACGTCTATGGATACACGTCGCATTGTTACACGGCTTACCTCCCAAGCCATGGAAATTGGATGTTTAACCGGCGGTGCGCTTGGTGCATTGTACGGCGTGCTGTTACCCGTAGGCTTCGTGCTGGTCATGCTCTTCTACTCTGGTAGTACGGAATCAATCGACGCTGCCGTCATTTTCGGGCTATATGGTGGCACGATTGGTCTCTTCATCGGCGGAATCGTTGGCGTCCTTGCCGGGCTAGCCCTTGGCTTGATCAACGGTCTTGCCGTCGCAATGCTGACGATCGTGCGCTACACGCCCATAGCCGATCCACATGCGTATCGTTGGAGCGTGCGTCTAGTGAGCATCTCCATAACCCTGTTAGGCATCCTGCTTGTCTTGCTCGTACTCGGCCGCGTCCCGCATAAGAGTTCGGAGTTTTACTTTGTGGGTATTCCGTTGCTCCTCACGCCGCCCTCTGCCTGGTCAAGTGGCGGGCGTCTTGCCGACTGGTATCTCACACAGCTTGGCAAAACTGTAGAGCCCGCGCCAGCCTAGCGGTTGCGCGCAGATGAATCAACACTTGTGATCTCGCACACTTGCATTTCTTTCGATAGCTGCTATGATAAAGTAAGTACAATCACTATGAGGCTAAGGGAGATCGGCATGAGCGACTTCAATGCATGGAACACGGCCATTATCAACGAGTTTCGCGCGAACAACGGCAAAGTCGGCGGGCGATTTGAGGGCACGCCACTGCTGCTGCTGCACACCACGGGAGCGAAGAGCGGCGTGGAGCGGATCAATCCGCTGGCATACACACAAGACGGAGAGCGCTTGATCATTATCGCGTCCAAAGGCGGCGCCCCGACGAATCCCGACTGGTACTACAACATTCTGGCAAACTCAGCGGTGACAGTTGAAGTCGGGAACGAACATTTTCCAGCGCGCGCGACAGCGGCGGAGGAGCCCGAGCGCACGCGATTGTTCGAGCAGATGGCAGCGGCTATGCCGGGATTTGCCGACTACCAGCGTAACACGCCGCGGACGATCCCGGTGATTGTGCTGGAGCGAACGGCATAGCTGAGCATTTTCTCAGGCTGCCCGGCCAGATCCGGCAACTTTCGGCGGCTAGCCGGCCGGGCAGCGCTCACCACTCGATCGCGACCAGCACATCATCGCCCTCGATGCGCACCTCGTAGATCGCGATCCGCAGCCCGATCGGCGGGATCACCGATTTGCCGGTGCGCACATTGTAGGCCCAGCCGTGAAGCGGACAGGTAACAACGTCGTCGCGGAGCACACCCGAGGAGAGCGAGCCGCCCGCATGACGGCAGGAGTCGCTGAACGCATAGATCGTTCCGTCCACGTTGGCCAGCCCGATCGGCAATCCGTCGACATCGGCGTAGAACAGCTGGCCCGGCTGAATTTGATCGCGGGTGGCAACTTTGACCATCTCTTGCATATGCAGGGGAGTGTACAAACGATCGTGGTCAGGCGCAAGGTGAGAGCTCTGCGGGCAACCGAAGGACAAAGGAACAAAGAAACAAGGGAACAAGGGGAGATTGGAAACAACTTTATGTTCTATGTTCCCTTGTTTTTAACAGGCCCTCACCCCCTGCTAGCGCAGCTCCCAGCTCCCGTTGCGACAGGCGAGGGGGAAAGGTGAAAGCAACAATTTACGAGATCAATGAGGCTTGAATGAAAATTTCGAGTTCAGGGCGTGATAAATCACGCCCCTACGAAATAATTCACTGAACCGAAATGTAAAGCGTTTACCCAGCTTCTTTGTTCTGCTTTTGGTTCTAGGTTCGCCGGGCGCCCTCTGGGCATGGCACCCGGTTCTTGGTTCTTCTTTGTTCCTTTGTTCTTTTGTTCTCTTGTTCTTCCAGATAGATCGCCGTACACTGCACGCTGTAGCCCTTAGCCAAGGAACACATTGATGGACGAGGAAACGTTTGAGCAGGTCGTGGTCGAGGTGCTGGACAATCTGCCGCCTGAGTTTGCCGAAGCCTTTGAGAATGTCGAGGTCTTGATCGAGGCGCGCGCGCGGCCTGAGCACCGGCGAGCAGTGGGGCTCAAGCCCTGGCAGACGCTCTACGGCCTGTACCAGGGCGTGCCGCTCCCGGCGCGCACCCATAGCTACAGCCTAGTCGCGCCCGACACAATCACGATTTTTCGCGAGCCGCTGCTGCGCGACTTTCCCCAGCCGGAGCGGCTGCGCGCCCAGATTCGCCGCACAGTGCTTCACGAGATCGCCCACTACTTCGGCATCGACGACGATCGACTGCATGAGCTAGGCGCGTACTAGCGCTTACTCATCGACCAGATCCAGCTTGCCGATGCGATCGAGGTAGAAGGTGCGCTGGGCATTGCGCAGGTAGCAGAAGGCGATCAGCCGGTGCGTCCCGCCGATCAGCTGAAGCTCCAGAGGCAAAATTTCGCGTGGAACCGGGTCGCCGCCGCCGGTGCGATAGGTGATATGCAGCTTGCGGCCTTCGCGCAGGGCCGTCAGCAGCGCAGGTGGCGCGCTCGGCTCAGGCGAGCCCGGCAGCAGGCCGCGCTGAGCACGCAGCAGATCGTCAAGCGTGGAAACGCCAAGCATCCGCAGCCGCTCCAGCAGATGCACAAATAGGGCTTTGAGCGCGACCACATCGCTCATGGCCCGGTGCGACGGACTTTCGACGCCCAGCGCGCGTGAAAGCGCCGCCAGGTTGTAGCGCTCGTGGTTCAAAAACGTGCGCGCCAGCTGAAGCGTATCCACAAGCGGATTGTTGAGCGGCGCTTTTTCAAGGCGCAGCAGCTCGACGTTGAGAAACGAAAAATCGAAGGGCGCGTTGTGCGCGACCAGCACTTTGCCCTGGAGATGACCGAGCAGCGTTTCGCTCACAGCCGCAAACGAGGGCGACTGCGCCAGAAGATTCGCGGGTATCTTGTTGACGGCGAAGGCATCCGGGCTGATGGGACGGCCTGGATTAATCAGCGTTTGGTAGGCGGCACGCTGTACACCGCCCTGCCAGTGGATCAGCGCAATTTCACACACCCGGTCGCCGTTTTGGGGTTCAAGGCCCGTGCTTTCTACATCGAAGAGCACAAACGGTACATCGCTGAGTGGCAGTTGCAATAATTGATTACGTTCAGAGGAATTCATATCCCTATAAGTATAGCATCTCGCGATCGAGTGCGCTATGCTGCGCGTGGCCTGCGAGAACCAAGAGCAAAGGAACAAAGGAACAAAGGAACAAAGGAACAAAGGCGCATGAACGAGTTCAAGAGCTCAGCCTGTTCTTTGTTTCGCAGTTCTCCTTATTCCTGGTTGCGCCTCCACAACATCGGTTGCGAACTCACAACCCACGGTAAATAAACATCCTCGTTGCCGCCTGTGCAAACTTTTACAATCCCTATCAGTTAGCACAACGCTTTAGGAGCAACGAAATGACCTCTCACAATCTGACAGATACAATCGTCGAGAAAGCCACCACGCCCCGCAGCCGCCGCGATATTCTGAAAACTCTGGGCATTGGCCTGACGCTGCCCGCCGCCGCGACGGTGCTGGCCGCCTGTGGCAATCAGGCTCCGGCTACCACCGCCGCCCAGACGAGCGCATCACCTGCCGCCAGCGCCGCGATGGATCACAGCGCGATGACGACCGCGACTGCTGCCGCCGGGAACGCCTGGGAAGAGATGGACCGGATGCACGAGGCCGGGATCAAATCGTTTCCGGCTAAGACCGAGGGCCTGGGCGGGCAGCGGCTGGAGCCGCGCATGGACGGCAACGTCAAGGTTTATGAGCTGACCTGCAAGAAAGTGATGTGGGAAGTTACACCAGGCAAGCCGCTGGAAGCCTGGACCTACAACGGGCAGCTTCCCGGTCCCGAGATTCGCGTCACGCAGGGCGATACCGTGCGCATCATCGTTAAGAACGAGCTGCCCGAGAGCACGGCGGTTCACTTCCACGGCGTCAAGATGCCGAACAAGATGGACGGTGTGCCCTTCATCACGCAGCCGCCGATCCGCCCGGGCGAGAGCTTCACCTATGAGTTTACGGTGCCTAACGCCGGCTCGCACATGTACCACTCGCACCACAACTCGACTAAGCAGGTCAGCATGGGCTTGCTGGGGGCGTTCATCGTCGATCCGCAAGACCCGGCGAAAGATGTCAAGGTTGAGCACGACTACACTGTGATCCTCAACGACACGGCGCACGGCTATACCTGGAACGGCAAGGGCTTTCCGGCAACGCAGCCGCTGACGGCCAAGCTTGGCGAAAAGATCCGCATTCGCTTCATGAACGAAGGCATGCTGATCCACCCAATGCACCTGCACGGCCTGTCGTATCTGGTCGTCGCCAAAGACGGCTACAACCAGCAGCCGTGGGAGTGCGATACGCTGAACGTCGCGCCGGGCGAGCGCTGGGATGTGATCGTCGACTGTGATAATCCGGGCGTCTGGGCATTCCACTGCCATATTCTGTCGCACGCCGAGACTGAGCACGGCATGTTCGGCATGGTCAACGCGCTGATTATCGAAGAATAGCTCCTGCCAGGAGGCTATCATGCGAACGATTTTTGTTCGTGACGTAATGAGCAGCCCTGTGATCACAGCTTCGCTTAGCACATCGCTGCCACAGCTCAACAGCCTGATGCGTGAGCATCACATTCGCCGCCTGCCGGTCGTAGACGGCAACCGGCTGGTCGGAATGATCACCTTTGGCGACATCCGCAGCGCGCTGCCGTCCGATGCGACCACACTCAGCGTGTACGAGCTGTCCTATCTTATAGAGCAGGTCACGGCCGCTGAGGTCATGCGCGACGGGGTGATCACGATCAGCGCCGACGCTTCGGTAGCTGAGGCCGCGCAGCAGATGCTTGAGCACAAGATCAGTGGCCTGCCGGTGGTCGAGCGTGATCATCTGGTCGGCATCATTACCGAGAGCGACATCTTTCGGGCGATCAGCACCGGGTTGATCCCGGTTGCCAATAAGCCGGATCTTGTTGCCGCCACTTCATCCAGGCAAGAGCGAACACGAGTGTAAGTAGCCCAAAGACCCGACAGAGTATAGTCTGTCGGGTCTGCTGTTTAAGGCAGCTGTCACAGCCGGCGCACCAGCGGTCTGCCTATCGAAACGGGTGTAAGAAATCCTCCTGCGGATGACCTTCTCGTGTACACAGCACAACGATCAAGACTCTGCCTCACGTTGTGCCAAGGCCAATCTCAAGGAGGAACACGATATGGCACGAGAAAAGCGCATTGCGCAGCAAAGGATCGCACCGCTCGACCTTGGTCTGAGCAACCAGAGGCTGTTGGAAAAAAACCTGCAACGCCGCGAGAATTTTCATCTGAATCCGCAAAGCATTTACTGGTGGTGGCAGCCGTGCAGCGTGCGGGTACTGCTCGTCACCGACGGTGGCCTGGATTTCGGCGAGGGCGACTTCGGCCTGTCGACCTTTGTCGACATTCTCCAGAACGATGCGCCAAGCCGTGTACGCTTCGACTTGACGCTGGCGCATCTGCGCTCTGATGTTTTGGACACACAGGTGATGCGGGGAGCGCCAGGGATTGTAGACAGTATCACCGATTTTCGCTTCGACAATCCAGCGCACTTCACACCGGATATGTATGACGAGGTCTGGCTGTTTGGCATCGAAACCTTTTTTCACCAGCCGAGCTATGACCACCGCTTCAACCATTCGGATACATATCCCGCCGATCGACTGAGCGACGAAGAGCTGCGCAATCTGAGCACTTTCATGAATAAAGGCGGCGGCGCCTTCGCTACGGGCGATCATGGAGCGCTGGGCCGTGCTCTGTGTGGCAGTATCACGCGCGTGCGCAGCATGCGGCACTGGGACAGCTTTCCGAGTGGTAATCCCGGCGTCGACCAGGTTAGCATGGCCGGGCCACGGCGCAACGATACGAATCATGTAGGACATGATGCAGGCACGCAGTTCAGCGACCAGAGCGACGATATTCCGCAGCCGCTGGATCTGGTGCTCTACAGCACGCCGGGCCACGCTCTACAGAGCGCACGCTATCCGCATCCGGTGCTCTGTGGACGGAACGGGCGAATCGATGTGCTGCCGGATCATCCGCACGAGGGCGAGTGCCGCACGCCGCAGGATGTCACACTTACGTATGAGTTCGATAAAACTCTTGAGTATCCGCTCGAAATCGGTGGCGCGAGCCCGGTTGTGCCCGAGGTAATCGCCTACAGCCATGTGCCGGCCGGCAACACCGCCGACAAAGCAGGCAGCAAGCAGGCGACGATCGCGCATACATTCGGGGCGATCAGCGCTTACAACGGCCATCGAGCCGGAGTTGGTCAGGTGGTCTGCGATGCGACCTGGCATCACTTCGTGAATGTTAACCTGATCGGCGTAGTCGAAGGCGGCTTCTTTGATCAATTCGACAATATTGGTGGCGACCGGCATATCGGCGAACATCTCTCCAAACACGACGGCTTTCTTAGCTCGGCGCAGGGCCTGGCTGCGCTGGAAAAAATCAAGAACTACTACACGAATATCGGGGTGTGGATTGCGCCGCTGAGCTGCCAGCGGTGCTTCAACCGCAAGCCCTGGTGGGAGCTGATTTACGCTGACCGGATTATGGAGGCTGCGCTGGTCGACCCCAACATCCCCTTTGAGAAGATTCCGACCGAGGTGTTTTACGCCATCGGTGTTCACGCCCGCGATGCCTTTGGTCGCCGGGCGGGCCAGTGCCAGACACTTGCATGGGTGATCGATTGGCTGACCAATCTGATGCCTGAGTATGTTCCCTGGATCAATCCCTGGGGCCCAGTCATCCGGCCGGAACGAGAAGAGTCGCCTCCGCTGCCTGTGTTCGATCCACAGCCTATGATTGACGTGGCGCTGGGAGCCGCTCTCGTGGCAATGCGTCAGGCTTTTCCTTATCCATCGGAGAAGCTCCGCGAGGATCAGGACTTAGATCAACTCGCCGAGGAGATCCGCCTGAAAGGTGCGCGGCAGGGTCTCGACATGGCGATCAGGCAGGTCAATGCCCAGCTTGAGGTTTTTGGCAGGCTGCTGAACATCGGATAAGCACTCCGATCGCCCAGCGCTCACAGTCACAACACCTAGCCTGCTAAAAGCTTTACAACTATACAAGGCACGCCCACCGCAAACACATGGACCAGGGGAGTCAGCGACTCCCCTGGATTTTTGTTTAACTGCGGGTTTCAGGGCCTCACCCCCGCCTCGTCCGCTCGGCGTCCCCTGCCCCGAACCTCAGCGGGCTTCCGCTTCGGTTGCGACAGGCGAGGGGGAAGTGTGCCCAGAAAAGATTAACAAAATCACCAAGATATGTGCTGCTACATTGGGTTCAGGGCGTGATTTATCACGCCCCTACGGAGGACTTATCCACCCGCGATGTAAAGCGTTTACCTTCGATTCTCGGTTCTCAGTTCTCGGTTCTCGGTTCTCAGTTCTCAGTTCTCGGTTCTCAGTTCTCCTTTGTTCCTTTGTTCTTTGGTTCCTTTGTTCTTTGGTTCTCCCCGGCATGGCACGCGAGTTGAAGAAAGCCGCCTATCCACCTGTCCATCACGCCGCAGCTGTTCGAGCACTGCGCGAAGTAGGATAGAATGAGCAGTCACAATCAAACAATCAGCCAAGGAGGATTGAGTGAAGGCTATTATCTTAGCCGCCGGGTATGCCACCCGTTTACGTCCGCTCACCGAGACGATCGCTAAGCCGCTGCTGCCGGTCGGTGGGCGGCCGATGATCGACTACATCTACGATAAGATCGCCGAGGTGAGCGAGGTCGATGCGGTACATGTGGTGACCAACCATAAGTTCGCGCAGAGCTTCAGCGATTGGGCCGGCGCTCACACCGGATCGCTGCCGATCCAGGTTCACGACGACGGCACGCTGAGCAACGAGGACCGGCTGGGCGCGATCGGCGATATTCGATTCACGGTGCAGCGCGCGGGCATCAACGACGATCTGTTGATCATCGCGGGCGATAACCTTTTTGACTTCAGTCTGGCGGATTATGTCGCGTTCTGGCGCGGCAAAGGCGACGGCAGCTGCATTGCGCTCTACCAGTGCCCCGACATGGAGCTGGTCAAGCAGTACAGCATCGTGGAGCTGGACGAGAACGATCGCGTGACATCGTTCGTGGAAAAGCCGCAGAATCCCACCACGAATCTGGTCGGCATTGCGACCTACCTGTATCACCGCGATCATGTGCCGCTGATCGAGGAATACCTGGCCGAGGGCAACTCGCCGGATCAGCCGGGCAACTACATCGCCTGGCTGCATAAGCGCGTGCCGGTGTACGGCTACAGCTTCACGGGCGACTGGCTCGACATCGGCAATCACCAGCAGCTGCTTTTCGCCGACAACGCCATGCGCCAGCGTCAGGGTCTGCCCGAGCGCGACGAGTATAGCCTTGACTGATCCGGCCGCTGAATCCGGCTGATTAAATGCAGAACCTGTGGCTTAACACCACAGGTTCTTTGCATCGACCAAACGCTGGGGGGTGAGGCGCCGACTGGATGGTTCAGGTAAGACGTAGCGCTGAGGGGTGTTAGGGCGACACGTTTAGCTGACCACCTTCTGATCCTTCGAGCACTGCTTTGTTGGAAAATCGGACGAAACGTAGCGCTGAGGGGTGAGGCACCGCTACATCTGTCGATCGGCTGCCGGGCAATGCTCCAGGCAGATTGTGGACATTTGGGCTGTGGTGAAACGTAGCGTTGAGGGGTGAGACATCGTCACGTTACACTTGGCCGCTGCTTCGATTGAGAAGTACTCAATCGCTATGGTTGTACTATAGCAGCTTCACCTTACCCGCCACCTTACCTAAGACGAATGCTGTCATCGGACTTTCGAACGAAAAAGGTCTTGACGCCCATAGGAGAGTCTGCTATAGTCCTACCAGTACTTAAACGTTTCACTAGTGGTTATGACGACGATTAAAGAAGTAGCTGAACGCGCTCAGGTCTCGATCGCAACCGTGTCGTATGTGCTCAACGGCACCGGCTCGGTTTCGCCTGGCAAGCGGCGCGCAGTTCTGGAAGCCGCCAGCGCGCTCAACTATCGTCCGTCATACCGTGGCCGGGCGCTGCAATCTCAGCGCAGCATGACACTGGGACTGGTGCTGCCAGCGACCACCAAGCGCGTCGCAGAGCCGTCGTTTGGGGAGCTGCTGGCGGGGCTCACTGACGGAGCCGCCGGGCGGGGCTATCATATTTTGCTCGCGCCGAGCACCGCCGATCAGCCCGAGGAAGGCATGTACAGCCAGCTCTTTCGCTCGGGTCGCGTGGACGGCGTGATCATCCTGGATACCACGATCGACGATCCGCGTATCGAGGTGGCCCGCGACGAGCAGATCCCTTACATCTGCGCGGGACGGCCCGACGACAGCAGCCCGTTCGTGGCGATCGATGGGCAGGCGGGCATGCTGGAAGCCATGGCGCATCTGATTGTGCGCGGCCACGAGCGGATCGGGCTGTTGCAACCGCCGCTGGAGCAGACGCTGGCCGTCGATCAAGATGCCGGGTATCGCGAGGCACTGGCGGAAAGCGGCTTGGAGTTCGATCCGCTGCTGATCGTCGAGGGTGGGCGGAGCGAGGCCGAGGGCTACGCCGCGACCGAGGAGCTGCTGGCGCTGCCCGAGCCGCCGACCGCGATCATCGCGGGCACATCGGCGCTGGCATTCGGCGCGCTGCATGCGATCCATGATCAGCATCGCAGCGTGGGCCAGGACATCGCGCTGATCAGCTTTGAAGACACGCCGGCCGCCGCGCATACCGCGCCGCCGCTGACGGCCATCCGCCAGCCGCTTCATGCCTGGGGCAAAGCGCTGGCCGAGGGGCTGATCGACCTGATCGTGAAGCAGGCTAGCTCGCAGACTATTTTGTCGCCACAGCTGATCGTTCGGCGTTCGTGTGGCGAGTGATCGACCATTGACGGTATCGTGACCGAAGCGAAGGAGCTGGAATCATGGCTGGTATCAAGTTCGACCATGTTGACAAGTATTTCGGCAACGTCCACGTCTTGAAGGATCTCAACATCGACATTCCCGACCAGGAATTTCTGGTGCTGGTCGGTCCTTCGGGCTGCGGCAAGTCGACCGCGCTGCGCTGCCTGGCCGGCCTGGAAGAGATCTCGACCGGACGCATCTACATCGGCGATCGCGTGGTCAACGACGTTGCGCCGAAAGATCGCGACATCGCGATGGTCTTCCAGAGCTACGCGCTGTATCCGCACATGTCGGTCTATGACAACATGGCCTTCGGCCTCAAGCTGCGCAAGACGCCCAAGAGCGAGATCGACAAGCGCGTGAAAGAGGCCGGCGAGCTGTTGGGCATCGCGCATCTGCTGGATCGCAAGCCCAAGGCGCTCTCGGGCGGCCAGCGCCAGCGCGTCGCGCTCGGCCGTGCGATCGTGCGCGATCCCGCCGTCTTCTTGATGGACGAGCCACTCTCGAACCTTGACGCCAAGCTGCGCGTGCAGACGCGCGCCGAGATCTCCAAGCTTCATCAGCGCCTCAAGACCACCTTCATCTATGTGACCCACGACCAGGTCGAGGCTATGACGATGGGCACGCGTATCGCGGTGATGCGCGACGGCATCTTGCAGCAGCTCGACGCGCCGCAGGTGCTCTACACCCGCCCGGCCAACATGTTCGTCGCGGGCTTCATCGGCTCGCCGGCGATGAACTTCTTCGAGGCGACGCTGAAACGTAGCCAGAACGGCCTGGCCGTCGATACGGGCGTCTTCGCTGTGCCGGTTCCGGCCAGCAAGACCGAAAACCTGGGCAAGTACATCGATCGCCCGGTCTACTTCGGCATCCGGCCCGAAGATGTTCACGACGCCAACTATGTGCCTCCGGGAACCGAGGCAGTGGCGCATGTGGACGCGAATGTTTCGGTCGTCGAGCACATGGGTGCGGAAGTCTATGCCTACATCGATGTCGGAAACAAAGAGTTTGTCGGCCGTCTCGATCCGCGCACCAGCGCTGAGCCGGGCGGCGGGGTTCGCCTGGCGCTGGATCTGGGCAACATGCATGTCTTCGACCGCGAGACCGAGGTCGCGCTGGTCTAAACCGAGCACCACAGCGACGTGGCAGGGGTTGGGTAGCGTACCCAGCCCCTGTTGTGTTTTTGTCAGCCGCACATCAGCACAAACGAGCCAATACGACTCGGCGGCGTGCTAGGCGGAGGGCCGAAACTGAGGTATAATATAAGTAAGTGTAAAGTCTTTTGATGTGCCACGTGCCACTGGAATTCGGGACGCCCCCACGTACTCCTGATTCTCGCGCGACTGCCAAGATCCGCAGCCTTCACGTATGGATCTTGCATCAACTAGAAGGAAAAGCAACATGCCGCCGTTTCGGGTTAACGCCCCATATCAGCCGACAGGCGATCAGCCACAGGCGATTCAGCAACTGGTTGACGGTCTCAACCAGGGCTTGAAGCATCAAACGCTGCTGGGTGCGACCGGCACCGGCAAGACAGCGGTCATGGCCTGGATCGTCGAGCAGGTGCAGCGGCCGACGCTGGTGATGGCGCACAACAAAACGCTGGCCGCGCAGCTCTACGCCGAGTTCAAAGAGTTCTTCCCCGACAACGCGGTGTGTTACTTCGTGTCTTACTACGACATGTACACGCCTGAGGCCTACGTTCCATCCAAAGACCTGTACATCGAAAAAGAAGCGCAGATCAACGAAGAGATCGACCGGCTGCGCCACGAGGCTACGCAGGCGCTGCTTTCGCGCAAAGACGTGCTGATCGTGGCCTCGGTCTCCGCGATCTACGGCCTGGGCTCGCCGCAGGACTACGGCATGGTGGCGCTACCGCTGCGCACCGGCGAGATTCGCAACCGCGACAAAGTGCTACGGCAGCTGATCGACCTTCAGTTTGAGCGCAACGACATCGACTTCCATCGCGGCACCTTCCGCGTGCGCGGCGATACGCTGGAGATCTTCCCCGCCAACGCCGAGACCGCCTACCGGGTCGAGTTCTGGGGCGACGAGATCGAGCGCATGGTCGAGGTCGATCCGCTGACCGGCGAGCTGCTGACCGAGAAGAAAGCGATCGACATCTTCCCGGCCAAGCACTTTATCACCACCGGCGAGAAGATGCAGCTGGCGATTCGCGACATTCAGGCCGAGCTTGACGAGCGCATCAAGGAGCTGGACGCCGACGGCAAGCAGCTTGAGGCCCAGCGGCTGAAGCAGCGCACCATGTACGATCTGGAAATGATGGCCGAGATGGGCTACTGCTCCGGTATCGAGAACTACAGCCGGCACATGGACCGGCGCCTGGAAGGGCAAACACCCTGGACGCTGCTCGACTACTTCCCCGACGACTTCCTGCTCTTCGTCGACGAGTCGCATATCTCGGTGCCGCAGGTTCGCGGCATGTTCAACGGCGACCGCAGCCGCAAGCAGACGCTGGTCGACTTTGGCTTTCGACTGCCCAGCGCGCTCGACAACCGGCCGCTCAAGTTCGAGGAGTGGGAGCAGCACGTTCACCAGATTGTCTATGTTTCGGCGACACCGGGACCGTACGAGTACGAGCACTCCGAGCAGATTGTGGAGCAGATCATTCGCCCGACCGGCCTGCTCGATCCGGTGATTCAGGTCCGGCCCACACGTGGCCAGATCGACGATCTGCTGGGCGAGATCCGGCGGCGCGTCGATCAAAGCCAGCGTGTGCTGGTGACCACGCTGACCAAGCGCATGGCCGAAGATCTGTCCGACTATCTGAAAGAGATGGGCATTCGCACACAGTATCTCCACGCCGACATCGACACGCTCGAGCGTGTTGAGATCCTGCGCGACCTGCGCTTGGGCGTATATGATGTGGTGGTCGGCATCAACCTGCTGCGCGAAGGTCTGGACCTGCCCGAGGTTTCGCTGGTGGCGATCCTCGACGCGGATAAAGAAGGCTACCTGCGCTCGACTTCGTCGCTGATCCAGACGGTGGGCCGCGCCGCCCGGCATGTCGACGGCACCGTGATTATGTATGCCGACAACATGACGCGCTCGATGGACGCCGCGATCAAAGAAACGCAGCGCCGCCGTGACATCCAAATGACACACAATGTGCAGCACAACATCGAGCCGCGTGGTATTGTTAAGCAGATCCGTGATCTGACAAACCAGATCAAGCAGGTAGCGGAGGAGCGAGCCCCCTACATGGTTGGGAGCGGCGGCGAGGTCGCCATTCCCAAAGATGAGCTGCTCAAGATGATCAAGGAGCTTGAGAAGCAGATGAAAGACGCTGCTAAGAACCTTGAGTTCGAGAAAGCGGCGCTGCTTCGCGACCAGGTTGTTGAGTTCCGGCGCACGCTGGCGCTGGAAGATACAACTGCGCTGCTCGAAAGTGTGAACGAGCGGCCCAGCCGACGCGCCAACGGCGACGGCGACGGCACCACGGCGACGGCCACAACCGCGAAAAAAGGTGGTCGTGCCCGCAGCGGAGGCCGGCGCAAGTAACGAGCTTGAGCAGTACTAACGGGTTGAGTAGGAGCCTGCCGGGAGACCTCAGCGCGGCTCCGTAAATGGAGTACCATGAGTTGAGGGATCTACTCTCGCTCCAGCAACACGTCTTGGGAGTAACGTCGTGGCAGTCCAGGTCTGGATCGGCGAAAAGCCGGACAACCCAAACGAGCGCAAGGCGATCATCGCGCTTGCCAATGGACTTGACCGCCTAGAAGGTCTATACGTAATGGTCGCCAACTTCAGCGTTGGTGGCCGTACGATCGATCTCGTTATTCTCAAGCCGGATGCGATCTTCATCCTTGAGCTCAAGCACTGTGACGGAAAAGTCTTCGGCTCGGTCAACGGGCCGTGGAAAGTCGTCAGCAAGAACGGCTCGACCAAGCAGCTCAACCCGGGCCGCAAAAACCCGTACAATCAGGTCGTCTCGTACTTCTACAGCTTCACGAATTTCCTCAACGATCATAAAACCGAGATCGTCTCGGCGCAAAAAGCCAAAGACGTGGATTTCCGCGCGGCCAAGCGTGTGATCGTGATCGTGCCGACGATCGAAGAAGGCTCGCAGATCGATCTCGACTGGAAGGTGCAGGCCAAGGGCCTGGACGAGCTGCCGACCTTTTTGCTGACCGAGCGCTCCAGCGGCATCGAGCTGACCGACGAGGAGCTGGTGCGGATTCCCAGGCTGCTCCACTGCGAGCCGTGGCAAGAGCTTAACGATCTGATCGCGGGCGTGATGCCCGACTGGACGCAGACGCCGTCCGAGCTAACGCCGCCGGTCGTGCAGCCGGCCGCTCCCGAGCCGCGGTCACAACCGGAGACGGGCGACCAGTCGTGGTGGCGAGCCGCGATCGAGCAGTTCAATAGCTGGCAGGGCCGTGCGCTCACGGTCTTTGTGGTAGCTACGCTGCTCCTGCTGATGCTGAATGTTCCCCAGCTGATCGGCTCCGATCCCGGCCGCAGCAGCGCGCCCACCGTCGCGCCAATCCCGACGATCCCCGAGTTTGGCATCGGCGAGAATATCAGCAACGGCGTGGCCGAGGTTCATCAGCAGGTTGGGCGTAGCTGGGATCTGCGCCAGCAAAAATGGCTGCGCACCGACGCAGACAACGCCGATGTGCTGGTGACGCTGGAAACGGTGGACTTCAACAGCGGGCAGATCAAGCTCAACTGGGTGGTGGAAAACCGGCGACCGATCGCGGTACGCATGGCGCTGGTGCCCGACAATATCACCATCACCGACAACCAGATGCAGTATATGATCGATCCGCAGCTTTCGGAGCCGCGCGGGCAGATCGAAGTCAAGCCGGGCGAGAAAAGCAGCGCGGTAGTCGTTGTGCCGCAGTCTGTGCGCTCCAACGCGATCACGCTGCGGATTACGTTGCAGTCACAGCCATTCGGCGAAACAAGCTGGATCGTGAACGTGCCTCAGTAGCGGCTCAATGCTGCTTGTCGATTACAGAAATCCGTTCCTATCTTTTCAAAATCCGTTCCCATTTAGTATCAAAATCCGTTCTCATCTTCTCTTACCTCTGATTTAGCCACACGCTCGTCACAGATATACCTCTGTATTCTCTCGTTATTCCACGTCGGGATCAACAGATGTTAGTCGCTGACGTACCTCATCAACAACCTCCTGGGTGATTCGGCGAGGAGAACGGCTGTCGATTTGCAAAACCTTGTCGTACAATTTCACCAAGCGCTTAACTGCGTGCCAGTTCCCTTGCGTTTGTTCCCAAAATGCACCCGTAAACTCCATATGCTTTTCTCGAACCTCAGGTGCCAGTCTAGCATTAATTCCCTTTAAAATCTCTACCATAACCGGACCACGAAATTCATCTTCTCCAACCGGCTCAAGCAGTAATGCTTCGACTCGCTCATTCCGCAGATCCCGTGCTTCTGGAACTTGCTTCAACAGATGACGAAACGGTTGATCACGCTCTTCATTATCTTTCAGTTGCCCACACAAGAACAACGCAAATTGTTCATCACATTTTTCATGGAGATCCATGAGCCATTGAAGAGCTAGAACGTCAAGGCGTTCTGCATGATTTATCCCGATAGCGCAGATATGTTGTCGCCTCACACGTTCTTCAATGCTGTGAAGCAATCGATGGAATTCACGGTCTGTATAGAGCTTGACATTATCAGATTGCGCTCTGTCATCTTGTAGATACGAAGGCAAGCCGAGCATATGCAGTTCGTGCCAGAGGAGGGAATATGTGATGAGGGTCATGGGAGACAACACCTTAGAGTCTTCCACGGTTTTCCGAAAACTGGCTTTGAGGTTAATAATCACCATCTGGTCGGCATTGATTGCGTCAGGCTGTTCCGCAATCCAGGTCTGAAAGTATTTCAAAAGCGCCAACTTGCCGGTACCTCGAAGGCCAGAAAGTGTTACGATGTCACCCGACCATACAGCGTCTCTAAAGCTGTTTAATAAAGGGGGGATTTGGGCATGAACGATAAATGGCAATTTTGATGGTTTGTTCTGCTGCAACATATGCTCATATCCCTTCGAGATAGACCGCAACAAGTGCCTTACTTACTCCTCATCCGCTCCAAAAGCATCGTCCAGCAATGCAAGAAAATCTTGGCCTGCCTTGGGCGAAGCTTTGGGCTTAGTAGTAGAGGAAGTAGCTGATGCTTCTGGTAAAGGATCATTTGTTTGTCGTTTCTGTGCACGTGCCCGCTTGGAAGATTGCCCAGTTGTAGCCTTAGACGAGCGCTTATTCGCTTGTCCTTTCCG
>DASWTW010000083.1:0-4403 GCA_036401895.1 Herpetosiphonaceae bacterium
CGCGTTCAAGGTGCTGCTGTATCGCGACAGTCACCAGGCCGACCTGGCGGTGGGCACGCCGATCGCCGGACGGGTGCGCCCCGAGCTGGAAGCCCTGATCGGCTTCTTCGTCAACACCCTCGTGCTGCGCACCGATCTGACCGGCGCGCCCAGCTTTGCGGAGCTGGTGGCGCGCGTGCGCGCGACCTGTCTGGACGCCTATGCCCACCAGGATCTGCCGTTTGAAGTGGTCGTGGACGCGCTCCAGCCTGAGCGCGATCTGAGCCGCCAGCCGCTGTTTCAGGTCATGTTCGTCCTGCAAAACACCCCCCGCGTCACCATTGACCTCGGCGAGCTGGCGATCGAATCCTTTGCGCTGGACCTCCAGACCGCCAAGTTCGATCTCGCGCTGACGCTTCAGGAGACGGCGCATGGCTTGGTTGGCGGGTTCGAGTACCGGACGGATCTGTTTGAGTCCGCGACCATAGAACAGATGGCGGCGCACTTCCAAACCGTGCTTGCGGCGGTCGTGGACGATCCGAGCCAACGCATCGATCGGCTGCCCCTCCTGACCGAATCCGAGCGGCAACGGATCGTGATCGATTGGAACGCGACCGCCGCCCCGCCACCGCGTGCGCCCGTGGTCCACCACACAATCGCAGCCCAGGCCGCCCGCACACCCCACGCCATCGCGGTGGTCGCCGCCGATGGGCAGCTCACCTACGCGGAGTTGGACTGCCGCGCCAACCAGCTTGCCCATCGCTTGCAGGCGTGTGGGATCGGGCCAGATGTGATCGTCGGCGTGTGCCTTAATGCTTCCTGGGAGCTGATCGTGGCGATCCTCGGCATCCTGAAGGCGGGCGGCGCGTATCTGCCGCTCGATCCTGGCTACCCCGCCGAGCGCCTTGCCGTCATGCTCGCTGACGCACGCGCACCGCTCCTGATTGCCCAGCGTCGATCGCTGCCCGATCTGCCGTCCCCCCAGGGGGAGATCTTCTGGCTGGATAGCGCCTGGGAATCGATCGGGACGGAGCCGACCACCGCGCCACGCACCTCCGTCACGCCACAGAATCTCGCGTACCTCATCTATACCTCCGGCTCGACGGGCTGGCCGAAAGGCGTGCTGATCAGCCATGCCCATCTCGCCCACTCGACGCAGGCCCGCAGCGACTACTACCGCGATCCGATCAAGGCGTTTCTGCTGCTGTCGTCGGTCGCCTTCGATAGCTCGGTCGCAGGCATCTTCTGGACGCTCTGCCAGGGCGGCACGCTCATCCTGCCGCTCGAACGTGACCGCGCCGATCCAGAGCAACTGGCATGGCTGATCGCGCAGCATGACGTGTCACATCTGCTCGGCCTGCCGTCGCTCTACGGGCTGCTGGTGGAGCAGGCACCGGCAGGCCAGCTCGACTCGTTGCGCGTCGCCATCGTGGCGGGCGAGCCGTGTCCCCGCGTGCTGGTCGATCGGCACCAGCGATCACTGCCCCAGGCCGCGCTATTCAACGAATACGGGCCCACCGAAGGTACGGTGTGGAGTACGGTCTATGACTGTTGCGCCCCCGACGTGCCTGATCCTGTGCCGATCGGTCGACCAATCGCCGATGTCACGGTGTATGTGCTGGACGCGCAGCTGCAGCCGGTGCCGATCGGGGTAGTGGGCGATCTTTATATCGGCGGAGCGGGCGTGGCGCGGGGCTATCATGCCCTCCCGGACCTGACCGCCGAGCGGTTTGTTCCCCACCCGTTCTCCACCAATCCCGGCGCGCGGCTGTACCGGACGGGGGATCGGGCGCGTTACCGGCCCCATGGCACGCTCATGTTCTTGGGCCGTGCTGACGACCAGGTGAAGCTGCGTGGCTACCGGATTGAGCTGGGCGAGATCGCAGCGGTGCTGCGCCAGCACGTCGCGGTGCAAGAAGCTGTGGTGGTGCTGCGCGACGAGCGGCTGGTGGCGTATGTGGTTGAGAACCGAGACACCGGGCGCCCTGTGGGCAGGGTGTCCAGCATGGTACGCGAAGCCTGGAAACATGGGGATACACCGGATGGTTCTGAGTTTTTGGGTCTCAGTTCTTCCGAGCTGCGTACGTTCCTCGCATCTCGACTTCCAGCCTATATGGTGCCGAGCACGGTTGTGGTGCTGGATGCCTTCCCGCTGACGCCCAACGGCAAGGTCGATCATACGGCGCTGCCCACGCCGGCGGTGGAAGCTGGACGCGACACGGCGCTGGCGCTGCCGCGCACGCCGGCCGAAGCGGTGCTTGCGAACATCTGGGGAGCCGTGCTGGGCGTTGAGCGCGTCGGCATCCATGACAACTTCTTCGATCTCGGCGGGCATTCGCTCCTCGCGGTGCGGCTGCTGGCGCAGATCCAGCAGCGGATTGGTCGACCAATCCCGTTGGTCGCGCTGTTGCAGCACCCGACGATCGCCCAGCTGGCGGAGTATATCGGGGACTCCCCGCTGGAAATGGGGTGGTCGCCACTGGTACGGCTCCAGACCCAGGGCAGTGAGCGTCCGCTCTTCCTGATCCATGCGGTTGGTGGTACCGTCCTCTGCTACGTAGAACTGGCGCGACTCTTGGGGCCGAACCAGCCGGTGTATGGCCTCCAGGCGCGCGGCGTGGAGCCGGAGCAAACGCCGCACGAGTCGCTGGCGGCGATGGTGGAGGAGTACCTTGTTGCGATCCGCAGTGTGCAGCCGTATGGTCCGTACCGGCTCGGCGGCTGGTCGTTTGGCGGCGTGGTCGCCTACGCGATCGCCAGCCAGCTGCGGCAGCAGGGCGAGACCGTGGAGCTGCTCGCGCTGATCGACAGCAGCGCACCCACACCGGAGGTCGGCCCACGCGACGATCTGACCTTGTTCACGGCGTTTCTGCGCGATCTCGGCGGGGTGTTTGACACGTCACTGAGTATCACGGCGGCGGAACTCGCGGCACTCCCAAACGAAGACCGCATGGCGGCGGTGGTGGAACGCGCCCGCAGGGAGGGCGCGCTGCCCGAGCTGGATCGCGACCAACTCCAGCGGCTCGCGCAGGTCTTCGCCGCCAATCTGGCGCTGCTGCCGTCCTACCAACCTGCGCCAACAGCGTTGCCCGTGGCGCTGCTGCTGGCGGAGACCACGGCCCAGCGCAGCGATCTCGCCGAGGATTGGCGCACGTTCACGACGCTGATCTGCTGTGGGGTGGTGCCGGGAACGCACTACACACTGCTGCGATCACCCCAGGTGCAGACCGTTGCCGACTGGCTTGGCGCGCAGCTTGCCGCGCCACCGATCATCGCGTGAGTCGCCTGGCCTCATCGGTGTTCAGGAAACGCGTGTTCCACGTTCTCCCGACCTCACCCGACACCAGGGTGCGTGAGTCGATGTACTGGCTGTCGGTGGAAGACACGCCGGGGCTGCGCGGCACGCCCCAGCTCACGCCGGGCGATCCCGTGCGCTGGGAAGAGGATGCGTCCTATCACACGCGCTGGCCGTCGCTGAACGGCGACCGCTGGTACGGGCGTGAGCTGGTGACAGCTCCTGATCGCGACCGCACGAGCATCCAATTGGCGTTGCCCGTGCGCGCCAGCCGGTATGCGCCTCCACCTGGCCGTGGTCGGGACGACACCCCAGACGCATCGGCTCACCCTCAGCGCCAATGGCCGCGCGCTCGATCCCGTGACCTGGAGCGGCACCCTCTCTGGTGAGCGTGCTCCTCCCGACCACGGTGCTGCCCGGTGTGCTTCAGCGTGACGTAACGATCGTGAGCGATCGACCCGAAACCGTGCTGCTCGATTGGGTCGCGCTGCCGGACGTGCGCCCTGCCTATGCCGCTCCTCCGCACACGCCCCTGATGGAACGTGGCTCAGGACGTGATCCGAGCGTTGGGCCATCGCT
Source organism: Herpetosiphonaceae bacterium (assembly GCA_036401895.1). Classification (GTDB taxonomy): domain Bacteria; phylum Chloroflexota; class Chloroflexia; order Chloroflexales; family Kallotenuaceae; genus LB3-1. Next base: position 3,854 of record DASWTW010000083.1, read on the forward strand.
GACCCAGGCCGGAGCCACCTATCTCCTGATCACGCATCACACGCTCCGTCCGGCCCTCGATCCGCTGATCACGGCGCATGAACAACGGGCCGAGCTGGTCGGCGTGCTGGATGTGCAGGTGGCGTATGATGCCTGGAGCTTTGGCGAGCGAGATCCCGAGGCGATCCGCTCACTCATCCGCACAGCCGTTGCGCAGTGGTGGCCTGCTCCGCGCGCCGTGCTGCTCGTGGGAGCCGGAAGCGCCCGCATGCGCGTGGAGCCCGGCACGGTGGACCCGACCCTGATCCCGCCCTACTTCGTCGATGCTGATCCGAGCCGCGGTGAGATCGCCTGTGACACCTGCTACACCCGCCTGGACGCGGCCGATCCGCTCCAGGACCTCGTGCCCGACCTGCCGATTGGACGCCTTCCGGCACGCACGCTCGGTGATGCGCAGACGATCGTGCGCAAAACAGCGCGCTAACTGACCGCGCCACCAGCTGGCCGCTGGCGAACGGAGGCATTGTTGCTTGCCGATAATGATCGCGAATGGGATGGGCAACCTGATCCC
>DASWTW010000084.1:0-3360 GCA_036401895.1 Herpetosiphonaceae bacterium
GCATGCACTCTTTGAGGCGCAGGCGGCACGGACGCCGGGGGCGGTGGCGCTGCGCTATGACGCGGACACGCTGACCTATGGCGCCCTCAACGCGCGCGCCAATCAGCTCGCGCACTACCTGCGCACGCTGGGCGTCGGCCCTGAGGTCGGCGTCGGCCTGTGCGTCACGCGCTCCTTCGACCTCGTCGTCGGCGTGCTGGCCATTCTCAAAGCGGGCGGCTACTACCTGCCCCTCGACCCCGCCTATCCTTCCGATATGCTGCGCTTTATTGCGACAGATGCCAATATTGCGATGATCCTGACCCAACAGGCATTGCTGGCGACACTGCCGGTAACGGATCGACAGATTGTTTGCCTGGATGCAGATTGGCCCACGATCTCGGAACACAGCTCAGAGAATTTAGGGCACCGGATGCACAGCGCGAACCTTGCCTATGTGATCTACACGTCAGGCTCGACCGGACGGCCCAAAGGTGTACAGATACCACATGCCGGAATGCATACGCTCATGGTGGCGCAACGAGAGATACTCGTCACTAATGAGACGAGCCGCGTGATCCAAGCAGGATCGCTTAACTTTGATTCCGGGATCTTTGAAATTACGCTCGCGCTGCTCCACGGCGCAATGCTGTGTCTGGTCGCTCCTGAAACAGTGTTAGTAGGGTCGACGTTGCACGATGTACTACGCCGTTACAAGATTACACACGCGACACTGACGCCTTCTGTGCTGGCAACACTGCCCACAAGCGATCTACCTGATTTACAGGAGATCATCGCCGTAGGCGAAGCCCTTCCACAGGAGTTAGTCGATCGCTGGGCGACGAAAGTCAGTTTCTTTAACTCGTACGGCCCATCTGAGACCACGATCTGGGCTACGACTGCGCAGTGTTTTCCAGAGATGGGACCACCGGCGATCGGCGTGCCGATTCCCAATGCGCAGGTTTATGTCCTGGACCAGTACATGCAGCCGGTTCCAATCGGCGTAACCGGTGAACTACATGTCAGTGGGCCAGGCCTGTCACGCGGCTATGTAGGCCGTCCGGATCTAACGGCAGAGCGTTTTGTTCCTCATCCATTTAGTAGCCAGCCAGGCGCGCGATTGTACAAAACTGGAGATGTCGTTCGTTATCGTGCCGATGGTCAAATCGACTTTCTTGGCCGAATCGACCACCAGGTGAAAGTACGGGGCATTCGGATCGAGCCGGGCCAGATTGAGGCCCGACTGCGGCAACATCCCGGTGTCCAAGATTGTCTGGTTATGATTCGGGAAGATCGTCCAGGCGACCGTCAGCTGGTAGCGTATGTCGTCAAAGAGCGACAAGCCACGGAAGATGGGCATAGCCAGGACATACAGCCACGTTCTTCGTTCCAGCTAAGCACACATGATCTTTATGCGTTCCTAGAGATTACTTTGCCGAGGTATATGCTACCTCAGGCTTTCGTGATCCTGGACGCCTGGCCCTTGAACCCAAGTAGGAAGGTCGATCGGCAGGCATTGCCGGCGCCGGAGCTGGGGCGAAGTATACTCGCGCAGCCGTACAGCGCCCCCCGCACGCCCCTTGAGCAGACCCTGGTCGAGGTTTGGGAGCAGAGCCTGGGCCGCAGTCCGATCGGTATCCACGATCCGTTCTTTGCTCTCGGTGGCGATTCGATCCATAGTGGAACGCTAGTTGCGCTGGCTCAAGCGCGCGGCGTACCGCTGACGCTGCCGTTACTCTTCCAGCACCAGACCATCGCCGCCCTCGCGGCGGTCCTCCCGTCCAGCGCCGATGCCGTCGTGCCGGTCGCCGTGCCCCCCTTTAGCTTGCTGCCCGAGGCAGCCCGTGCCGCGCTGCCGCCGGCGCTGGAGGATGCCTATCCCTTGACCCGCTTGCAGGCCGGCATGTTCTTTCACACCGCCTTCAGCCCCGACACGCCGGTGTATCATAACCTGACCAGCTTCCAGCTCACCGCTGCCTGGGACGAAGCGCAGCTGCGCGCCGCCCTGCGCCTGCTGCTGGAGCGCCACCCGGTGTTGCGCACGGCGTTTGTGCTGGACAGCGTGCCGGCGCTGCAACTGGTCCAGCACACGGTGGCGTTACCGCTGACGGTGGCGGATCTGCGGGGGCAGACGGCGGACGCACAGCAGGAGTGGATCGCCGCCGCGCTGGAGACCGAGCTGCGCCAGCCCTTCGATGAGCGCCAGGCGCCCCTTCTCCGCATCCTTGTGCATCGGCGGACGGACTCCGTGTTCCGATGCACCTTCGTGATGCATCATGCCATCTTGGACGGCTGGAGCGAGGCACTGTTGTTCACCGAGCTGTTTACGGTCTATGACCGGCTCCTCCGGGCGCTGCCGCCGGCGCTGCCGCCCATCGCCGCTCACTTCCGTGACTTTGTGGCCCTGGAGCAGGCCAGTGAGCGTGATCCCCAGGCGCAGGCCTTCTGGCAGCACGCCCTGGCTGATGCCCTGCCCACGCGCCTGCCGCGCTGGCCGATCCCGCCCTCGGCGTCGCCGCTGCCGCCTACCGATCAGCGCGCTGACTGGACCCTCCCTCCGGCCGTCACCGCGCGCTTGCACCAGGTGGCCGCCGCCTTGGCCGTCCCCCTCAAGAGCGTCGTGCTCGCCGCCCATCTCCGCGTCCTCAGCCTCCTCAGCGGCCAGCGCCAGGTTCTCACCGGGCTGGTCGTCAATGGCCGTCTCGAAACCAGCGATGGCGCGCGCGTGCTCGGGCTCTTCCTCAATACCGTGCCCTGGAGCCAGCGCCTGCCGTCTGGCGCCTGGCGGACGCTGATCCAGGCGACCTTCGCCCACGAACAAACGCTGCTGGCTGTGCGGCGCTATCCCCTGGCGGCGATCCAGGCGGCCTTCGGCGCGCAGCCGCTGTTCGAGACCGCGTTCAACTTCATTCATTTTCATGTGCTGCGCCAGCTCCACGCCCTGCCCCAGGTCCGCATCCACGAGGAGACCAGCTTCGCGCGTACCAATTTTACCCTCGGCACGAACTTCAGTCTTGACCCATTCACCGACAGCCTCAAGCTGTTCTTGGAGTACGATCCCAAGGTGCTGGCGCCGGAGCATGTGCAGCGGATCGGGGACTATTATCAGCAGGCGCTGAGCGCGATCGCCGCCGATCCGGACCAGCCCTTCCAGCACCAGTGCTTGCTCGGCCCCGCCGAGCAGGAGCGCCTGCTGCGGACCTGGAACACGCCGCCGCGCGCGCCGCGTGTGGCGCAGAGCCTGCATGCACTCTTTGAGGCGCAGGCGGCACGGACGCCGGGGGCGGTGGCGCTGCGCTATGACGCGGACACGCTGACCTATGGCGCCCTCAACGCGCGCGCCAATCAGCTCGCGCACTACCTGCGCACGCTGGGCGTCGG
>DASWTW010000085.1:0-3532 GCA_036401895.1 Herpetosiphonaceae bacterium
GGCAGGTGTGGCGCCCGCCGTGCCTGGCGTCGTCTGCGCGGCGGGCTGCGACGCGGCTTGCAGCAGGGTGTCGGCGGCACGAGCGACCTCGCCTTCCACCTGCCGGGCACGATCCCAGAACGCTACAGCCTTTTGCGCCACTTCCACTACGCGCGGGCTCAGATCCTTGTACACCGTGAACTCGCTCTTGGCCCAGCCCTGCGCGGTCGCCAGGATCAGGTGCGATGCGGCTGCGCGCCGGGACGAGAGCGGCATCTGCTCATAGCGCTGCTCGGTCTCCTGAAGCAGGGTTTTTAGCTCGGTATTCACCTGCCCCAGATACTGGTACGCGCCGCGTACGCGCTCGTTGTCGTATAAAAAGGTGCTGCCGAGCACGGCGAGATAATTGCTCTCGTACTCTTTTGCCAGCTGCTCGTACTTCAGCGATCCGCTCGGCACAGATGCCGGGCGGAACAGGTAGCGCCAGATCGCTTCCAGGTAGTTATAAGGATAGCGCTGGTTAATCTCGGGAATACGTGAGAACAGGCCGGTGAAGAAGTTCGGCCCATACTTTTTCGTTCTGATCAGCCAGTCAAGGAAGATGCCTAGCGGCTGATGCGTTTTGAGAAACGGGTCCTGCTTAAGGACCTCGGCGGCGCCGTCAAACCGGCCGAGGTATTTGAAGGCATCCAGCAGCACGGTGCGCGCAAAAGCCTGCTTGGGCTTGAGCGTGCCTTTGACCACGCGCTCCTCGATCTTCCTGATCTCCGCCAGCGCGCCCGTGGTCGGCGATAACGTCGTCGCGGTTCCAAGCGCCGTTCGGAAATCGCCCAGGATGGTGTCGACTTCGAGCAGTGTGTCGAAGTTTTCGTTGCTGGTCGTATAGTCCCGGTACTGCGTTTTAAACTTTTCAAATGTGATCGAGGGCGGGTCGCGCTGAACATCGGCGCTGCCCTGCGTATCGGTGACAATCAACCGGCCGTCGCTCTGCCGGAGCGCGGTCTGCTGCAACACATGGGCGACTTCGTGGGCGATCAGGCGCTGTCCGGCCGCCTGGCTGGGCTGGTATTCGCCCGCGCCAAAGAACAGGTGCCGGCCGCTGGCAAAGGCGCGCGATCCTTCCAGGGCTGCGATTTCGGCGGCCAGCGCATCGTGATGGATGCGCACCGCGCTCAGGTCGGCACCAAAGCCCGGCTCCAGCCAGTCACGCAGCGCGGCGGGCAGCGCCTCGCCCCGGCTGGCACGATAGCGCAGATCCACACGCCGGGCAGCGGGCGCGGCAGTCAGCAGACGCGAAACATCAGCCTCGCCGTCGAGAAGACGCGCGGCAGCCTCACGGGCCTGGCGCTCGTGCGTGTTGGTCGCCGAGGCCCGCCGCTTTTGCTCAGCTACTGCTGCTGGTTTTTGCGCCGCCTGCCGTTTCATCGCCCGTCCTTGCCGCCCGCTCCATTGCCTACCGCTCGCCGTCACATCCCCTTCACAGCGCCGCGATAATCGCGCTGACCACCTGCGCCGCCAGCAGCTCGACGCTCTCGCCGCCGCGTGCGTCGACGCGCGCCCGCAGATGCCCGACATCGCGCCGGGCTACCTCGCCCTGAGCCAGCTGCTCCACCAGCAGCGCCGCGATCCGCTCGCCGAGCTGCTGGCCCTGCGCCGGCGTCAGGTTTTCCGCCCGCACGCGAATCGTGCCGATCTCGATATCCTGCATCTCAGCCCAACCTTGCCCGCTCACGATCGCTCAGCGCGCGACCTTCTTTGGCCATCTCGCGATCCAGGCCACGCATCAGATGGGCGGCTGCCAGCGCCGCGCCCTCGCGCCGCGCCGCAAACACACCCGTCAGCACGGCGTATTTGATCTGTGCTCCCGTCAGCTCCAGCTCTGCCGCCAGCCGCTCGATCAGCGGTCGCAGCGACTCGCCGGCATCAGCGCCGGCCAGCGCACCGATCAGGCGCGTCCACAGCTGGCGGCGCTGCCCGGCATCCGGCCGGGGAAATTCCAGCACGTAGCGCAGCCGCCGAATAAACGCCGGATCGATGTTGCCTTTGCGATTGGTCGCCAGGATCGCGATGCCGCCGTAGCTTTCCAGCGCTTGCAGCAGATGATTGGTATCAGTGTTGGCAAACCGATCGTGGGCGTCTTTGACCTCCGTGCGCCGCGAGAAGAGCGCGTCGGCCTCGTCGAAGAAGAGCACCACATCCATATCCGCCGCCCGCGACAGAATGCGCTGCAAGTTGTGCGAGGTTTCGCCGACATACTTGCTGACCACGGTCGACAGATCGATGCGAAACAGATCCAGGCCAAGCTGCGCCGCGACGACCTGCGCCGCCATGGTTTTGCCGGTGCCGGGCGAGCCGGTGAAGAGCGTCGCCAGGCCGCGACCCTGCGGAAACAAGCGCCGCGCCTCGGGCTGCTCCCAGAAGAGCGCGCGATCTTTGGCCTCGTGTACAAAATCGAGCAGCGACTCGCGCAGGGAATCGGTCACCACCAGATCGTCCCAGCCAAACTGCGAGTCGAGCGGCTGAGCCAGGCCGCCAAGCAGATCGCGCTGGCTGTCACGCAGCGCCTGCGCCATGCCCTCGATCGAGGTCCCGGGAACGCCCGCCGCCGCCACGATCGCGCCCGGCCGCGCGTTGAAGCGCTCGGCCAGCCCACCGATCTGATCCGCCAGCTCGGCGGCATGCGGCGCGTACTGCTGCCACAGTCGGCGGCGCGTTTGCACGCCGGGCGCTGGCAGATCCACGCGCAGCACAATCGCGTTGGACACTGCGGGCGCGAGCGAGCCGGCATCGCGCAGAATGAACTGCACCGGAAAATGCGGGATGCTTTCGCTCCAGCGGCGCGGCGGAGAGCTTTCGCTGGCGCTATCGCTCCAGGCCAGCGCTACCCGCTGCAAGAAGGCGTGGCGCTGGGCGTGAATAAACGTGTGCTCCCACTCGTCATCCGCGATCGCCGTCGCGTCGATCGCCAGCAGCGGCATGCCGAGCTGACTCGCCACACACGCGGCAAAGGTTTTGCGCCCGCTGCCCGGCGGCGCGATCACCTGGATCACCACGGTCCGCCCCGGATCGTCGCCCAGCGCGTTGGCCGCGAAAGTCGCCGCCGTCTCGACATCCCACTCGGCCAGCGGCGCAAGCGGCTGCACCATGCGCGCCCGCCCGACTAGCAGCGGATCGGGGTCGTCGCCGCCGCTGAGCCAGTTGCGGATCGCCGGGTCGAGATGCAGCGCCGCCGATTGATCACCGCTGGTTGCGTCGGGTAGCTCGCGGATCATCGCCCAGCGTTTGAGCGGGCTGGTGCTGGCCCAGACTGCGAAGCGTCCATAGCCGCACAGCCGCGCGGTCAGCGCCAGCGTGGGATACGAGCGCCGCGCGTCGTCGTGACAGTAGGCGTACAGCCGTGCCAGCGCCGGATCGAGCGCCGCCGCCAGACACACATGCAGCAGATCGCGATCGAAATCGTCCACCGCAAACACGCGCGTCAGCTGGGCCAGCCGCGAGGCTGTATCCTCGGCCAGCGCCGCTTCCACCGCCGCGATCTGCGCGTTGAGACTCT
>DASWTW010000086.1:0-10171 GCA_036401895.1 Herpetosiphonaceae bacterium
CTGATTCTGATCGGCGCGACCACCGAGAATCCCTCGTTTGAGGTCAACGGCGCGCTGCTGTCGCGCTGCCGCGTGATCACGCTGGAGGCGCTCAGCGACGAGGCGATCGGTACGATCATCGACCGGGCGCTGGCCGACGTCGAGCGTGGTCTGGGTGAGCTGAAAGTGCTGCTGGATACCGACGCGCGATCGCTGCTGATCAACCTGGCCAACGGCGATGCGCGCGCCGCGCTCAACGCGCTTGAGATCGCCGCGCTGGCTGCGGTTCCCGGCATGTACGGCCAACGTGTGCTACACTCCGACGCGATCGTTGAGGCGTACCAGCGGCGGCACGCGCAGTACGACAAATCCGGCGAGCTGCACTACGACGCGATCTCAGCGCTGCACAAATCCGTCCGTGACAGCGATCCCGACGGCGCGCTTTACTGGCTGGGCCGAATGCTGCGCGGCGGCGAAGATCCGTTGTATGTCGCGCGGCGTGTGGTGCGCATGGCCGTCGAGGACATCGGGCTGGCCGATCCCGGCGCGCTGCCGCAGTGTATCGCGGCGCAGCAGGCGGTACATTTTCTGGGGCAGCCCGAGGGCGATCTGGCGCTGGCGCAGGCTGTCGTGTATCTGTGCCAGGCGCCCAAGAGCAACGCGGTCTATCGCGCGTACGGCGGCGTGCTGAATGATGTCGAGGAAACGCGCAACGAGCCGGTGCCGCTGCATCTGCGCAACGCGGTTACCGGGCTGATGAAGGGTCTGGGCTACGGCAAAGACTACCAGTACGCCCATGATTACGCCGACGCCCAGGTGCAGCAGGAGCATCTGCCGGCTAACCTGGCAGGACGCCGGTACTACTACCCTACTCAGTACGGCTTCGAGGCCAGGATCAGCGAGCGTCTGGCCTGGCGCTTCGCGGCCGACGACACGCCCGAGGAGCCAGGCAGCGCGCCCGAGCCGGAGGCCGATCAAGCCTGAGATCTGGAATGCGCGGGCGCGACAAAGGATCGTCTAGAGCTTCGCTGCCACGAGTCATAGGTTGGCAGGGGAGCAACGGACTATTTGCGGCGCTCTGCCCAGGTTCGTATAATATGTGCGTTCAAGCTATCAGCCACACTTCTTGCCTTAGTCTTGCGCGCAAAACACTCGCTGCCTGAACACGGCGACGCATGGAGGTTACGTGGAGATCATTCGTATTCCGATTCTCAAGATTGAGGACTTTCTTATCGCGTCGATCCAAACGGCGCTACATGATGTTCAGGCCATGGACTTCAAAGATAGCTTGCTTCAGCGTATCTATGAAACGAAGTCCAAGGGCGTGATCCTCGATCTGACCGCGATCGATGTGCTCGACAGCTTTGTCGGTCGTCTGATCAATGATATTTCTCAGATGTCAAACTTAATGGGCGCGAAAGTCGTGATCACGGGCTTGCAGCCTGCCGTCGCGATCACACTGGTTGAGCTTGGGCTTGAACTTCCGCAGGTGTTGACGGCGCTCAACCTGGAAAAAGGCATTGCGGCGCTGCGCCGAGTTACGGAGCACACTACCAATGGCCGAGCCTAAGGTCATCATGATCAGCAGTGATCTCGATATTGTCGCTGCACGCATGGTTGCCCGCGATACTGCTCGTGCTCTTGGTTTTGGGGCGATCGACCAAGCACGCATCGCGACAGCCATCAGCGAGCTTGCCCGCAACATCTACCTGTATGCCGGCGAGGGAAGCGTTACGGTTAAAGAAGCGACGAATGGGCTGCGGCGCGGCATCGAAGTTGTGTGCGAGGATCGTGGTCCTGGCATTGCCGATATTAATCTTGTGATGCAAGACGGCTATACCTCATCTAAAGGCATGGGCATGGGCCTGCCGGGCGCCAAACGCTTGATGGATGAGTTCGAAATCAGCAGCAGGGTCGGACAGGGAACCAAAGTCATTTGTCGAAAATGGTCGCGCTAGCTGTTCGGGTTTGATCTAGCGCAGCCGTCTCGCGCAGAGATGGCGCTTTCTGTTTAAGTATGTCAGCTCTTCATAATGTGTATCTCGGCCTGGGGGCAAACCTCGGCGAACGGCTCGCGACGCTGCGCACAGCACGTGACCGGCTTGCGCCAGCCATGACGGTCGTGCGCTGCTCAAGCTTGTATGAGACGCCGCCGTGGGGTGTCACCGATCAGCCTTCTTTTCTCAACGCGGTCTGCCATGCGCAAACCGCGTTGAGTGCTTTTGAGCTGCTGGCCGTGCTCAAAGATCTGGAGGCCGATCTGGGCCGTACCGCGACGACGCGCTGGGGTCCACGGCTGATCGATCTGGATATTCTGCTCTTCGACGATCTCGTGCTTGCCACGCCCACGCTGACCATTCCCCACCTCCACCTCCACGAGCGGGCGTTTGTGCTGATTCCACTCAGCGAGATCGCGCCGGATCTGCAACATCCTCGGCTGGGCCTTTCGATCGCCGCGCTGGCCGGCAGCGTTTCCACCGAGGGCCTCCAGCGGCTGGACGAGCGCTGGTAGGGCGGCGATTCGTACAAACATGCTATAATGCCTCGCGAATCGTCTTTTTTCCGAAGCTTCGGGTGCTCATAAGGAACTATGCTCATAGATACGTCTGCTCAACTTCCACGCTGGTCTGAGCGGCAAACTCGCCGCAATACATTTTTGCTTGGTGTGTCGGTGCTGGTGGTGATGCTGCTGCTGATCGGGGCGCTGGCAGCAGATCGGCTCCGGGTTGGCAACCGGGGCCAGCTCGAACAGATCGACCAGCTTCAGCTGCGACTGAGCGAGGTTTTCGGCCAGCTGCGCGATATGGAGCTTGCCCAGCGCGATTACCTCGATGACGGCTCGCAGGGCGCGCTGGCCAGATACGACCGTGCCTCCGCCGCGTATGCTTCGTCGCTGGCCCTGCTGAGCCGCGACACAGACCAGGTCCGCGATCGCATCCCAGAGCTGGCTCAGGAGATTCAGGGCTTTGAACAAGCCGCCAACGAGTGGCAAGACTCGTCGCAGCGCTTGATCGAGGAGCAGCAGGCGCAGGCGCTGGCTCCAGCTGCGGCTCGGCAGCGATTGGATCAGAGCGAGCAGTCGTTTGAGCGTATCAGCGAGTTTTACGGCAAAGCGCTGCCCTACATCGAGGCCGACCGCGAAACGCTGCGCACTGCCCATCGCAGGCTGGTCAATACCAGTCTGGTGCTCCTCGTGCTGGTGACCGGCTCGACTTTTGCCACCTTGATGTACGGCATCTCGCTGGTGCGGCGCATCGGGCTGCTGGCCAGCGCGCAGCAGCAGCGTCAGGAGCGCCAGACTGCCTACACCGAGGTGATCTCGGCGCTCAACGGCCCGACGCAGTACGGGCCGCTGCTGACTCAGGCGCTGCCGCTGGTGCTCGAAACAACCGGCGCGCAGGCGGGCGTGGTCTACAGCTACGCCGACGGTATGCTTGTGCCATCGGCTGCGGTGGGCGTCGACAAAGACACGCTGCCGCCGCTGCGTCCGAATGAAGGGCTGCCCGGCCGCGCGCTCCATCAGGAGCGCACAATCGTCGTCGCGGATCTGCCCGCCGACACGCCGTACCGCATTCATACGGGCGTGGGCGTGGGCGCGCCGCGCAGCCTGGCGACGCTGCCGCTGCGCTACGGCAAGCAGCTGCTCGGCGTGCTGGTGGTTGCCAGCGTGAATCGCATGAGCGATGCCGATGTCCAGTTCTTGAATCTGACGGCCTCGCAGCTGGCGATCGCGATCAGCAACGTGCGCGCCTTTGAGGAGACGCAGCATATCGCCGATCAGCTGTCGGAGAATAATACCTATCTGGGGCGGCTGCTGGAAGAAAGCGATACGCTGCAAGACATCGGCCGCGAGCTGGTGGTGCAGAGCGATCTGCAAACGCTGCTGAATCTGGTTTGTCGCGAGGCGCGGCGGCTGCTGCACGGCGACTACGCGGCCGTGGCGACGATGATCGATACCAGCGGCTCGACGCGCTGGTCCGCGATCGACGGCGCGACCTCGACGAACTTCCGCGATACGGTGTTCGCGCCGCACAAGGGCATGGCCGGCCGGGTGATCGATCGTGCCGGGCCGGTGGTGGTGCATCACTTCGGCCAGAATCCCGAATTTCCGGTCGATGAGTTTCCGATTCATGTCGCCGAAGGCATGCGCTCGGCGGTCGGCGTGCCGCTCTTCCGTAAAGAAACGCCGGTCGGTGGCTTGATCATCGGCTACCGCAGCGACCACGAGATCACCGACGCCGAGATCGAGCTGGCGACCGCGCTGGCCTCGTACGCCTCGATCGCGATCGAGAACGCGCGGCTGCTCTCCGAGCTTCAGCAGGAGCGCGATCTGGCCGAGCTGCGCGCGCAGGAGCTGACCGAGAAGAATAAAGAGGTCGAGCGCGCCAACAAGCTCAAGAGCGAGTTTGTGGCCAATATGAGCCATGAGCTGCGCACGCCGCTGAACTCGATTCTAGCGCTGTCACAGATCTTGCTAGATCGATTGGATGGCGAACTCAATGAAGAGCAAGACAAGCAGGTTCGCATCATTGAGCGCAACGGCCAGAATCTCCTGCGCCTGATCAACGATATTCTTGATCTTTCCAAGATCGAAGCCGGACGGATCGATCTTGTGCCGTCTAGCTTCAAGCTGGCGGATGTGATCAGCTCGGTGCGCAGTACGATTTCGCCGCTGGTAGTGGACAAGGGTCTGCAATTGCAGGTGGAGATGCCCCCCGATCTCCCGGTCTGCTACACCGATGAAAATAAGCTCAAGCAAATTCTGCTCAATCTGCTGAGCAACGCCGCGAAGTTCACGGAGCGCGGCGGGATTACTATTCGGGTAACCAGGGATCGGCTGGTGACGGCCGCGCAAAACGGCGATCCGCAGCGCTCCTGGATGACGATCGAGGTGCAAGATACCGGCATCGGCATTGCGCCCGAGCACCAGGCCACAGTCTGGGAAGAGTTTCGCCAGATCGACGGCTCGCTGTCGCGCCAGTACGAAGGTACGGGCCTGGGTCTTGCTATTGTTCGTCGGCTGGTACGTTTGCTCGGCGGCGAGATCGAGCTGACGAGCGCGGTTGGGCAAGGCTCGATCTTCCGCCTGTCGCTGCCGACTCATCTGAGCGACAAGCCAGCCAGCCAGCCGGCCGCTGCGCAGAGCAAGCCGACCCGTCCAAGCGAGGAGCGCTACCGCTCGACAGAGAAGCCGCTGGTGCTGGTGGTGGACGACGATGTCGAGGTGATCTATATCCTGGAAAAATATCTGCGCGACGACGGCTACCAGATCGAGACCGCGCAGACCGGCGAGGAGGCGATCACCAAGGCGCGCACGCTGCATCCGTTCGCGATGACGCTGGATGTGATGCTGCCGGGCCGTGACGGCTGGGAAGTGATCCAGGAGCTGAAGAGCGATCCTCAGACCAGCGATATTCAGATCATTATGCTGTCGATGCTGGATAATCGCCAGCTGGGCTACAGCCTCGGCGCGACCGACTATCTGGTCAAGCCGGTGTCGCGCAACGACCTGCTGCGGCGACTGAGTCAGCTGCGTCAGGAGCGTCCGCTGCATACCGTGGTCGTCGTCGACGACGATCCGATCGAGTCGCGGGTGCTGGCGACGGCGCTCGGCGATGAGGCGCTGAATGTGACGACCTTTATGAGCGGGCCGCCCGCGCTGGAATGGCTGGCCGGCAACACGCCGGATCTGATCACGCTGGATCTGATGATGCCGGGCATGGACGGCTTCGAGGTGCTGGATGCGCTCCGCCGCCAGGAGCATCTGCGCGACGTGCCGGTGCTGATTATTACGGCTAAAGACATCTTTCCTGAAGACCGCGAGCGACTCAATGGACGCATCTCGGCGATTATTCAGAAAGGTCCGCGCCAGCGCGAAGAGCTACTGCTTGAGGTGCGCGAGACGCTCAATCGTCGCCGTCTTATGGCGAGTGCCGGCGAGGAGCAGAGCGCCAGCTTGTAGGAGCGAGGAAACGCTCGCACTTCTTCGGCGCCAGGCCGGATCAGGGCAATTTTCCCCAAGCGGATTGGCCTACAGCTAGATTGAGACGCAGAGAAGACGTGCTGTTCAAGCAGCTGACGCCTTGGAGAATGTGATAGTGGTACACGGAGCAACGATTCTGGTGGTCGAGGATAATCCCGATAACATGTATGTGTTAGATCACCTGTTGACGCGCAAAGGCTATACGGTGCGGCAAGCGGGACGCGGTGAAGATGCCCTGGCGCAGCTGCGCGATTTCACGCCGGCGCTGGTCTTGATGGATATGCAAATGCCGGGCATGGACGGCTATAGCGTTGTGCGCGAGCTGCGCCAGCGGCCCGAGCTGGCGACACTGCCGATCATTGCCGTGACAGCCAGCAGTATGCCCGGCGATCGTGAGCAGACGCTGGCGGCGGGCTGTACTGACTACGTTGCTAAGCCGATCAATCCCCGCGAGCTGCTAAAGCTGGTGGAATACTACCTGGGAGGAGGAAGCCGTGGCGAAGATTCTGATCGTTGATGATCAGCCTGATAACCTGTATGTTCTTGAGCGCTTGTTGAAGGGCCACGGCTATCAAGTGCTGAGCGCGGAAGACGGCAGGACGGCGATTCGCCATGCCGAGGAGCGCCAGCCGGATCTGATCCTGCTCGACGTGATGATGCCTGAGATGGACGGCTTCGAGGTGGTACAGTGTTTGCGCGAATCGACGACGACGCGCACGATCCCGGTGGTGCTGCTGACGGCCAACGCTCCCGACGAGCGGCTGAAGATCCAGGGCTTGAAGCTGGGCGCCGACGAGTATCTGACCCAGCCGATCAACAATAACGAGCTGCTGGCGCGCGTGCAGGCGCTGCTGCGCACGAAACAAACCCAGGATGAGCTGGTGGCGCGCAATACGCAGCTCGCGGCGCTGCTCGATATTGTGCAGGCCAGTACGAGCACGCTGGATCTGGCCGAGGTTGGCCGCCGGCTGATCGATCGCGCGCTGAATGCCTCGCACATGGATCTGGGCGGCATCTGGCTGCAAGAAGACGGCTCGCTGCTCTCGCTGGCGCAGCAGGGCTACCAGCCCGACGTGGCCGCCAATCACCACGAGATTCGCCTGGCCGAAAGCCGGGTCAGCTCACGCGTGATCGAGAGCCAGGAAGTTGTCTACGGCTCGGCGGGTGAGCTGTCGGGCGTGGATGGCGAGCTGGCGCAGGGCGTGCAGACCGTGATCGTGCTGCCGCTGCTGCATCGCGGCAAGGCGCTGGGCGTGCTGCATCTGGGCACCAAACAGTCGCGCACGTTTACGCCCGAAGACCTGGTTTTTCTCAGCGCGATCGCCAACGCGGCGGCGGTTGCGGTCCAGAACGCGCGGCTGTTCGAAGAGGCCAATCGTCAGCGCGAGCAGCTCAAGCAGCTGGATCATGAGAAGGACGAGTTTATCTCGATCGTTTCGCACGAGCTGAAGAATCCGCTGGCCTCGATCAAAGGCTACGCCAGTCTGCTGCAACGCCGGGCGCGCAAAGATACAGCGCTTGAGTCGGCGGTCAAAGGTCTGGAGGTGATCGAGCAGCAGGTCAATCGCATGAGCACGCTACTGGATCAGCTGCGCGATGTTTCGCAGATCGGCATGGATCGCTTTATGATCGAGGCTGAGCCGATCGATATTGTCGAGCTGACGCAGCGGATCGCGCTGGATATGCAGGCGACGACGACTAATCACCATATCGAGCTGGACGTGCCCGAGACGCCGCTGATGACCGAGGCCGACGAGTTCCGCATGTCGCAGGTGCTCGGCAATCTGATCAGCAACGCGATCAAGTACAGTCCCAACGGCGGCCAGATCGATATTGCGGTCGCCCGCAGCGAAGACCCGCCGCACCGGCCGCTGGAATTGCCGCGCGGCAACTGGGCGACGATCTCCGTCACCGATCGCGGCATCGGTATTCCGGCCGATGTGCAGAGCCGCCTGTTCGAGCGATTTTTTCGCGCGCCCAACACCAAGGGCAAGATCAGCGGCATGGGCCTTGGCCTCTACATCACGCGCGAGATCATCCAGCGCCACGGCGGCTACATGTGGCTCGAAAGTCAGGAAGGCAAGGGCAGCACGTTTGGCGTTGCGCTGCGGCTGATGACCGACTCAAGCGCGCCCGTCGACGGCGAGGCGAAACTTGATGGTGCCACAGCATCGGTCGTCGAGTCGGCGTCGTAAGGAGAGTAGCATGTATCAGCTCCGGCTTGCGCATCTGTACCCTGAGCAGATGAATATCTACGGCGATCGCGGCAACATTTTGACGCTGACGCAGCGCTGTCGCTGGCGTGACATAACGCTCCAGGTCGATGCGATCAAGCCCGGCCAGCATGTTGACTGGACGCTCTACGATCTGGCGTTTTTCGGCGGTGGCCAGGATAGCGGTCAGGCGCTGATCGCCGATGATTTTGTGAAGCGTCACGGTCCCGATCTCAAGGCTGCGATCGCCGATGGCCTGGTGACGCTGGCGATCTGCGGCGGCTACCAGATGCTGGGCGATTATTTTCTGACGCATACCGGCGAGAAGCTGCCCGGCATCGGCGCGATCGATGTGTACACGGTGGGCGGCGAGCAGCGGCTGATCGGCAATATCGCGATCGAGTGGACGGCAGCGCACGAGCAATCGCCGTCGACGCCGCGCACGCTGGTCGGCTTTGAAAATCACAGCGGCCGAACTTACACCGGCTCCGGTGTGCAACCGCTGGGCCGCGTGCTGCGCGGCTTCGGCAACAACGGCGAGGACGGCACCGAGGGCGCGGTCTTTCAGAACACGCACGGCTGCTATATGCACGGCTCGCTGCTGCCCAAAAATCCGCACTTCGCCGATCATCTGCTTGGCCTGGCGATCCAACGCCGCTATGGCACGGCCCGCGCGCTCACGCCGCTCAACGATACCCTGGAGACGCACGCGCATCAGGTGATGGTTGGCAGGCTGACGTAAGGGCGAAGGAACAAACGAACAAACGAACAAGGGAACAAAGAAGAACCTAGAACCTAACGAAAGAACAACGAACAACGAACAACGAAACAAAGAACAAGAGAATCAGAATAAACGCTTTACATTTCGGTTCGGTGAATTATTGCGTAGGGGCGTGATTTATCACGCCCTGACTTCAATATTTTCATTCAAATAGTATTGATCTCGTCAATCTTTGCTTTCACCTTTTCCCCTTCTCCTACAGCGGTGGGAGAAGGGGTGGTCCGAAGGACCGGGGATGAGGGCCTAAGCTTAACCTCTACTGATGCGTCGAATTGCGTACTGCTCGCCGGTCAACCCGGTCGAATCTGGAATCTCGGACTACAGCGAAGAGCTGCTGCCTTACCTCGGCCAGTACGCCGAGGTTTCGCTGTTTGTGGATCGCGGGCTGGCGCCGACCAATCCAGAGCTGCGGCGTCACCTGGCTGTGCATGCGATCGACGAGCTGCCGGCGCTCCAGCGCAAACGTCCCTTTGATGCGGTCGTTTATCACATGGGCAACAGCCCGGCGCACGGCGCGATCTACGAGATGAGCCGGCAGGTCCAGGGCGTGATCGTGCTGCACGAGTGGGTGCTGCACCACTTCAAGCTCTGGCACGCCGCCGAGCGCCGCAAAGATATTGGCGCGTATCTGCGGGAGATGCAGCAGCGCTACGGTGCGGAGGGCGAGCGCGTCGCGCGGAAGATGAGCCGGGGCCAGCTGCAAGACGCCGCATTTAGCTTTCCGCTGGTCGAAGATCTGATCGAGCGCGCGCAAGGCTTGATCGGGCATAGCCGCTTTGTGGTCGATCAGGCGCGGTCGCTACGTCCAAATCTACCCGCCGCCGTGGTGCCGATGGGCGTGCCGCTGCCGCCGCTGCTGGCGCCCGATGCCGCTCGTGAGCAGCTTGGCCTGCCGCTCGACGTGCCGATCTGGGCCTCGTTCGGACATATCAATCCCTACAAGCGGATGGAGAGCGCGCTGCGCGCTTTCAAGCGCTTTCACGCCGAGCAGCCCGACGCGCGCTATATTCTGGTCGGCTCGGTCTCGCCCTCTTATGACCTGACCGCGCTGATCCGGCGGCTCGGTCTGGACGACTCCGTGGTTGTCACGGGCTACGCGCCGCGCGCCGACTTCGAGCGCTACGTTGCCGCCGCCGATCTGTGCCTCAATCTGCGCTGGCCCACCGCCGGCGAGACCTCGGCCAGCCTGCTGCGGCTGCTCGGCGCGGGTCGCCC
>DASWTW010000087.1:0-12885 GCA_036401895.1 Herpetosiphonaceae bacterium
AAAAGCAGCAGCGCCGCGCCGAGCATCAGAAACACATTGCCGTGCGAGGTGAACAAGGCATTCTGCCAGTTCGTCAGCAACGCCGGGTTGAGGATGATCTCATAGATCCCGGTGCCGACCACGATCAGGCTCAGCAGAATGTAGGCGGCCACAACACCCACGGCGATACCGATCGCTTCGTTGAAACCTTTAAGAAAGACTGCGCCCAGCAGCGCGATCAGAACCAGCGTCAAGACGACCGGGTAATCCAGCGCATGAGGAACGAGAGGATTCTCAATAATGTGCGCGGTCGCATCGGCGGCGGAGAGCGTGATCGTGATAATGAAGCTGGTCGTCACAAAGCCGATCAAACACAGCACAAACAGCTTGCCCTGCCACCATGAGAGCAGATGCTCAAGCATGGAGATTGAGCCGTCACCATGCGGGCTTTCGGCGGCGACGCGATTATACATCGGCAGCGCGCCAAAGAGCGTCAGCAGCACCAGGATCAACGTCGCGACAGGAGCGAGCGAGCCCGCAGCCAGAGCCGCAATGCCCGGCTGGTAGCCCAGCGTAGAAAAATAATCGACGCCGGTCAGACACATCACCTGCCACCAGGAGTGCGTATGGCGGGCATTCTCCTTCTCATACGGTCCCTCGGTCTCCCGGCGCTGATCCGCAAGCAGCCATTGGGTTAATCGATTGGTCGAGCTAACAGGACGGGCCATCTACCGTTGCTCCTTTATACTTGTTTCGCGTAGTAAACGTATCGTAAACCAGTCTAGGCATTGGATCGGCCAGACGTCAAGTCTGCATGTATGCCAGATCGCCAGGACAAATGTTGTGTTTTGTGCAGACAACATGCCATGGATTGGTACGCTGAGCAAGCAATCCGAGTTGCAGGATCTTTAAACAGCCAGCCGCCAACCGAGAGCAGGCTGGCGGCTCGTGTACGCAGCGCCGACGGCAGACTGTGCTGCCTAGCGCTGATTCGCTTCCTGGTATTCCTTGAGCTGGCCCTCTAGCTTGGCCCAGGTCTCGGACGGCACGATCGCCTTGATGGCCGCGTAGATCTCCTCCGCCTTAGCCTCCTGGCTTTCGACTACCTGGCTGGGAATTTCGAACTTCGTTTCGTTGGCGACGACGGTCAGATCCGCAGTGCTGCCGCCGACACGTGGATTCGTCTCTGCGCGCCAGGACTGGGAGAAAAGGCCCAGCTCCAGGAGCTGCTGGTACAAACGATCACGATCGGCGACCGGCACCTGAAACA
Organism: Herpetosiphonaceae bacterium; assembly: GCA_036401895.1. Taxonomy (GTDB): domain Bacteria; phylum Chloroflexota; class Chloroflexia; order Chloroflexales; family Kallotenuaceae; genus LB3-1. The sequence goes on from DASWTW010000087.1 coordinate 1,250, forward strand.
GCTCACGCCACTGCGGCACATCCGACGCCGGATAATCGGGTATCATGATCAGCTCGCAGTTGCCCTTGGGCGTAAGCGTAATGCTGTACTCGTAGTGATACGGCGGCGGCAGCGAGCCCTCGCGCCAGTCATAAACCAGGGCAAAATCGTCGGGTCTTTGTGCAGGCATATCCGGCCTCCCACAGCCCACGATGGCCAGCAGCAGCAGACCAAGCAGAACGAATAACCATCGCTGCATTACGCGCTCCTGGCACTAGCCGACCAGCGGGATAACATCCTGTTTGGCAAAGACCGTGTGCGGAATCTGGGCCGGCGGCGTAAAGGCTGGGACGCGCACCCCGACCGGCGCGGGCTCGCTCTCGGCCCAATCGAGATATTCGTCGCTCAGCACGCCGTTGAAATACACATGCACGACCTGGTTCTGCGTGATGCGATTGACCGCATCCCAGACCTCGTTGTCGTCGGCGGAGTGCACCACCAGCATGCCGCGCTCAGGAGCGTACTCGTTCTCGCCCGGCGGGATCACGAACGCCAGCCACTCATTCGGGTAGCGCTCCTCGACTGCCGCGATCTGCTCGACCTTGCCTTTCTCGTCTATGCCGGTGTACGGGCAGCCGCAGTCGCAATCGACACCGCACTGGCCGGAGCTGCACGAGCTGCCGCCGCAGGTTTTGTTGCCGCCATGCTCGGCGGTGGTCAGGTTTATCATCACAGGCATCGCTGTTTACCTTTCTGTTGCTCCACAACTATACCGTAGTGCTGGCGCTTTCTCAAGATCGGGAGATTACAAGCCAAACAGCCCACGTCGCCGTGAGCTGTTGGTGAATTGGCAAGAGACAAATTTGGGGACTCCCCAAACCCCCGCCTAGCCGTTACGCTTCAGCCGCCCGGTGCGCTTGGCGTACTGCTCAGCCGTGACAAAGACCCACAGCCCGGCCGGCACCGCGATCGCGCCGATGATCAGCAGCGGCAGAATGTATGTCTGCGCCAGGCTGAAGACGCTGGCGTTTTCCAGCAGCGCCTCGCGCATACCCGCCAGCACATAGTACGCCGGCGAGACTTGGCTGATCGTCTGCATCCAGCCGGGCAGCACCGCGATCGGGAAGTACACGCCCGAGACCAGCAGGATCAGCGCCTTGATCACATTGGTCATCTGCGCGCCGCGCTCAGGAAAGAGCAGCGGCAGCACTGCGGCGAAGATGCCCATGCCCACGAACGACAGGCTGCCGACGACCAGCAGCGACATCGCGCCGAAAAAGTTGGCCTGCGCCAGGCTCACATCGAAGAAGAACGAGACCACGCCCAGGATGATCGCCGTGTGCAGCACGCCGTACAGAATCGCGAAGAGCGTCGCGCCCAGCAGATGCGTCAGCCGCGAGATCGGAGCCATAAACGTGTACTCGATCGTGCCTTCCCAGCGCTCCCAGGTGATCGTTTCGCTGATCGCGTCGAAGACCACCGCAAGGTAGTTCCAGACCAGCGTACCGACCAGCAGGAACAAGATGAACTCGTTGACCTCGGCGGGCGAGATCGCTACGCCCGTGATCTCGGGCGAGGCTTTGGCGATAAAGGTGATCGAGAGCGCGTTGACGATCGAATAGACCAGAAACACGACTTCCCAGCCCCAGTAGCGCTTCACCAGATTTATATTGCGCTCGACAAACGCGTACGAAGCCTTTGTCTCGCGGAACAATGATCGTCCAAGTCCAGCAACAGTCATAGATACCCCCAGTTAAGCCGCGCCCTGATGCGCCTAGCGGCTGCGCCGCGCTTGCCACTCCGAGCGCATCAGGCCCATCAGCACCACGTCGAAATATTGACCTTTGTGGTAGCCGTGCTCGCGCAGCCGGCCCTCCTCGACGAAGCCCAGCGCCTGGTAGCAGCGGATCGCTCGCTCGTTGGTCGCCCAGGTTTCCAGCCAGATGCGGCGAAAATTCTGCATCTCGAAGGCCCATTCAAGCAGCACGTTGATCGCGTCGCGGCCATAGCCCTTGCCAAGATAGTCGCGCTCATAGATCGCGATGCCGAACGCCGACAGCTGAAGCCGGCGGTCGCGGTGGTGCAGGCCGATCGAGCCGATCACTTTACCGTCGGCCTCGATCACAAACCAGCTGCGATCCTCGTCCTCGACATTCTTATCGAACTCTTTCTCCATTGTCGCCAGCGGAATCGGCCGCCAGTTGCCGTCGGCCAGCAGCACCAGATCCAGATCCTTCTCAAGCTCATATAACGTCTTAAGATCTTCGCGCTGAACGGCGCGCAGAGTCACTTTTTCGCCTCGTAGCATACGTTAGCTCCCTCGCTGTCGCTCCAGCCATTCGCGGCGCAACACGCCCATCTGCACAATATCTACCAGCTGGCCGGCAACCCACTTCGCCTCACGCATGCGGCCCTCTTCGATAAAGCCAACCGCTCGGTAGCAGCGGATCGCCCGCTCGTTGGTCGCCCAGGTCTCCAGCGAAATACGGTGAAAATTATCGATCACAAAGGCCCAGCGCAGCAGCGTGTTGAGCGTGTCGCGGCCCAAACCCTTGCCCAGCCGTGCGCCGTCGAGCACGATCGCCAGCCAGGCGTGCTGTGAGCGCCGGTCGATGTCTTTCAGCGCCACCGAGCCGATGCAGCGATCGTCGATCGCGACCGCAAAGTTAATCCGCTCGTCGGGCGAGGAATCAAGGATCGCATGCCAGCGGCTGCGCGCCGCCTCAGCCGTTAGTGGCAGCCACATGCCCGATCCCGCGACCGCAACCTCGACATTCTCGGCCATCAAGTGATACCACGCGTCGAAGTCGGCCTCGCGGAACGGACGCAGCGTCACTTGTTCACCCTGTAGCATGACCATGTTCTCCCAGCAGCGTGACCAGCGCGCTCATCCGCGACAGATCAAGCTCGTCGCGCGTGATGTCCATCAGCACTTTGTCGTAGCGCCGCCCCCCGATCTGATAGCAACCGCGCCAGCGTCCAGCCTCGCGAAAGCCGGCCTTGAGGTAGGCTCGATGACCGCGCTCGTTGAAGGCGACAAACCACAGGCAGATGCTCCACAGATTCTTGAAGAAGCAGCCGTACTCGGCCATCAGCCTAACCGCCTCGGTCCCGTAGCCACGGCCGCGCGCGGTCTTGTCACCGATGTTAATGCCCAGCTCAGCGGTGCCATGCAGCAGATCGATATTCTTCAGCCCCACCGTCCCGATCAGATGCTGCGTCTCGCGCACAATGATGCCAAAGTTGATCTGATCGCTCTGCTTGGACAGGCTGTTGTACCATTCCTGCTCCTGCTCCTGCCGATAGACCGCGCCGACCGCGCCAAGATAGGCCGTGGTTTCTAGATCGCTGAACCACTCGGTAAAGGTCGGTACGTCGTCCTGGAGCAGCGTGGTCAGAAAAATTCGCTCGCCGGGCACGATCTCAGGCCGAATCACTGGCAACATCGGGATCTCCTTCCTCCACAACGTCGGCTGCAACGTGAGCTAGACATCCTTCATACATGCGATGAACGTGCGCGTCGTGCGAAAGCCGACCGACTCGTACAGTCGTGTCGCGCCGGTCGGGCTGTCGGCGTCCACGCCCAGCAGCGCAGTGTCAAGACCTTCGGCCTTGAGCAGCCGCAGACCCGAGAGCAGCATCGCGCGGCCCAGCCCCAGCTTGCGATAGCCCCGGCGCGTGCCCAGCAGCGAGATCCAGCCTTCCTTGCGGCCGGTCCGCTCATTTTGCTTGGGTGTGATCATGCACTTGCAGAACGCCGCCAGAGTGCCGTCATCCGCCACCGCGATCAGATCGTGCTGCGGTCGGTAGTGGCTTTCAGTCAGCCAGTGCAGCCGCTCCTCAACCGTCAGGTCGTGATGCTCCCAGTGATCGATGAACGACAGGTTGAACATTTCGACCCAGGCCGGCACTTCCTCAGGGCCTGCCAGCGTTCGCAGCGTAAAGCCTTCCGGAAACTGCGCCTCAGGCAGCGGATCGGACAGCGGGCGCGCCATGTCCATGAAGTAGCGCACTGTCTTGAAGCCGTGCTGCTCCAGCATCGCGATCCGCTGGGGATTATCCGAGATCGAGCCGGTGCGCAGTCTGCCGGCCACACCGCGCTGCTGCGCAACTTCGCGAACCCGCTCACCGGCCCAGCCAAACAGCTCGCCTTCCAGGCCATAGTCCCAGCGCAGGTTGGGATGGATACGAAACCAGATAAAACTCGACAGGTCGTCGCCGGCCGGGGGAATATAGATTCGACAAAAGGCGACCATTGTTCCGTCGGCATCTTCCCACACACCCAGATCGCGCTGCACGTCGAGTGTGGGATCGCTCAAGTCTTCACGTATCTCGCCGATCGAGGTTCCCTGATCGAGTCGATCGACAGCCTCACAGATATTGAGCAGATCCACGATCTGCGGTAGATCGGCCTCCCCAGTGTAGGGACGCATCGTCAATGTTGTCACAGCCGTCTCCAGATAATGCAGGTTTTTCGGCGGTGTGGCTACAGGTTCTTCGTGAACTTGATCCAGGTCTCAGCCCTGGTAAAGCCTGCCGCCTCGTAGAGTCGGGTTGCGCCGGTCAGGCTCTGCGCGTCGACGCCGAGCTTGGCGCTCTCCATGCCGCTGGCTTTGAGCCGTTGCAGCCCGGCCAGCAGGATCGCGCGTCCCAGCCCGATACGCCGGAAGCCGCGCCGTGTACCCAGCAGATGCACCCAGCCAACTTTTTGACCGGTGCGCTCATTTTCACCGGGGTTGATCCCGGCCCAGCAGAACGCCGCGAAGGTGCCGTCGTCGGCTACCGCAACCAGATTCAGCTCAGGGCGGCCGTCGGGATCGTCCATCCAGTTCTTCCAGCGCTCGAAGGTCAGCGGATGATGGTTGTAATGGTCGATGAACGACAGGTTGAACATTTCGATCCAGGCCTCGCCGTCGGCCTCATCCTTAATGTCGCGGAGCGTAAAGCCTGCGGGCAGCTCCGTCGGCGGCAGCTGGTCGTCGAGCGTGCGCTCCATCACGAACGTGTAGCGCTCGGGGCTCATGCCGCGACTTTCCAGCAGCGCGATCTGGTCGGTCTGCATATCGCGCAAGGCAACCGTGCTCTTCGCCGGAACGCCGCGCTCATGTGATATCTCGCGCAGCCTGCTCTCGCCCCAGTCTAGAATCTGCGCCTCCAGGCCGCTCTGGCGGTGCTCAGGATGCGCCTGATAAACGATCCGCCCCTCGATCCGCGCGTCGTTCTGGGGAATCCAGATCTGCGCAAAGCCGACCAGATTACCCTCGGCGTCGTCCCACAGCAGCACGTTGCGATCTTTATCGAGCCAGGGATCGGAGAACTCGACGCGTAGTTCGTTAACGTTCGTGCCCTGGCCAAGCTGATCGACCTCCTCGCAGGTATTCCACAGATCGGCAATCTTGACCAGATCCTCTTCACCACGAAACTGGCGCGTCTCCAGACGAGCATCTACAATCGTCATAGGTTGCTTCCTTACGGCGATCGCCTTGGCGACCGCGCTGCTAGTACGTTTATGCTGTATGTGTCGTATGGCGATCTGTTATTCACGTCGCGAGCAATCGCAGCGTATGATTAGCGCCCGACGGCCTCGGCGCTCAGCTCTTCACGCAGTCGCACGTAGCTGTCGTAGCGCGCCTCATGGATTTTGCGCTGGCTCACCGCCTCGCGAACCGCACAGTCCGGCTCGTGCATATGGCTGCACGGCTGGAAATAGCACTCCTCGATAAAGGGCCGGAACTCGCGAAAGCCCCAATCCAGCTCTACCGGCGGCACCTGCCACAGCCCCAGCTCACGAATGCCGGGCGTGTCGGCCACGTAGCCGCCGCCATGCAGCGGGATCAGCTCGGGCGCGACGGTGGTATGCCGGCCCTTGTTGGCGTTCGATCCCGTCGTGCTGACCGCGCCGGTTTTGAGCTGAAGGCCGGGCTGGATCGCGTTGAGCAAGCTCGACTTGCCCACGCCCGAGGGGCCGCTGAAGGCCGAGATTTTGCCCACCAGCCGCGAGCGCACCTCGTCCACGCCCCGCTCCTCGCGAACACTCGTCCGCAGTACGGTGTAGCCAATCTCCTCGTAAGGCCCGAATATCGCCCGGATCTCGTCGTCGGAGCGCAGGTCGCACTTGTTGGCGACGATCACGATATCCAGATCGTTCAGCTCGGCGTTGATCAAAAAGCGATCAAGCATGCGCACATGCGGCTCCGGCTGAGCGACAGCAAAGACTGTCACGAGCTGATCCAGGTTGGCGACGAGCACATCTTCTTTCCACACACCTTTCGCGCCTGCCGCGCGCCGCGCCAGCTTGGATTGTCGCGGCAACACCTCTTCGATCGCGCCTTCACCGGGTATCGTCGGTGTAACCCGCACGCTATCGCCCAGCGTCGCAATGTCGCTGGCGACACGGCTTTTCTTGAGCCGACCGCGCAGTGTGCAGCGAAGTGTCGTATCGTCCGTCGCCACCCAGAAAAACCCGCTTTGAGCCTTTACTACCGTTCCGATCATGTAGTTCTCCTGAACTCGCTAATGTCGATGGTTTGCTTCATGGTGATGATCCTTTATGTTGAGCCTTCGCGCTTCTTTGTTCTTTGGTTCCTTGAAATGGCCCTCACCCCTGCCTCACGTTGTTCGGCATCCCCTCTCCCGTTGCGACAGGCGAGGGGACTTTCGGTACTTCCCTTGTTCTTTGTTCTCGTCCCTGGTTCTAGGTTCTAGGTTCTTGGTTCTACGTAAAGTACGCCGCAAACGACCAGTGCGGGTATCCTTCGGGAAAGAGCACATCCAGCAGCCGCTGCGTTTCGCTGCCGTAGAGAAACACGCCCGACAGGCCCAGCAGCTCGCCGATCGGCTGGTAGCCTGTCACCAGCGGGCCGAGCGCATGAAACGGCAGCGTTACCGCGTTGGTCAGGCCGCCGTCGACCAGATCCACCCGCCCATGATCGACTCGCACCGTCGCGCGGCCAACCGGCGACTCGATCCGCACCTCGATCTTGCGCGTCACAAGCTCCGAGCGCGCAGCCCGACGCTGTAGCTCGGGCTGAATCGTTTGCAATAGACCAGGCAGGTCCAGCACACGTACCATGCCGGCGCCGCCGCCGGAGGCAACACAAATCTGCGCGCCCTGCCGGAATGCCAGCCGCGTCCAGCGATTATCGGGCGTGGCTATCACATTGATCGCCTGGATCTGCCGCTCCCGCGCCAGGTAGAGCAGCCGGTCGTAGAGCGCCTGCGCCGCGCCGTGATCCATCGCCGCGATCTCGCCGACCAGCATGCGCTCGTCCGGGATCGAGATCCGCGCGTAGCCACGAATGGCGCCCGCCGGATCGATCGCTACCTCGATCGTGGTGTTGGGCTGGAAGGGCCGCCACTCCCACGGCTGATCCGAGCGCACCTCGGCCAGCGTCATGCTGGCGGTCTCCGCCTGATACACCTGTAGCAGCGCGGGAACGTCGGACGGCTTGTAGGCCCGCAGCGTGTAGGCTTTGTCGCCCAGCGGCTGAAGATCGATCGGCAGCCGTACGCTATAGCTTTTGATGCCGGGCGCGTAGCCGTAGCGCGGGTAGAGCCAGGTGTGGCCCCAGAGCATCGAGAGCTGAAAGCCGCCGGCCCGTGCCCAATCGAGCGTGTCTCGCATCAGCGCCGAGCCCACGCCGGTATTCTGATGCTCTTTCGCGGTCGCCAGCGGCGCGACGATCGCGCAGCGTACCTGCGCCGTCCCGATATGCACAAAGCGATCGATCACGTTCACCACGCCGACGATTTGGCCCTGGCGCTCAAACACGCGCAGATGCTCGGGACGAAAGCGCGGATCTTCACGCATCGTCGCGGCGGCAATCACCCAGGCCTCATCGCCGGGATCGAACGTCTGCTTGATCAGCTCAATGATCTGATCGTACTCCGAGGCACGCGCCGGACGAACACTCATGGGCTACCTCGCTGCTCCAAAACCCAGATGCTCCAGCTCGCCTTTCAGCGGCTCAACACTGTTGACGATCAGCGGGATCGGGTCCCAGTCGTCCCGGTTGCGACGAAACAACACCTGCGTCGTGTGAAGCTTGTCGCCGCTGACCAGCAGAAGCAGCTGATTCGTCGGCTGAAAGCCACCATTGATATGCAGGCGCACCGGCTGCACATACGATGTTTCCACCAGCAGCCCTTCGCGCTCGACAAGCTCCCAGGTTGGACGAGAAAATCCGAGATCGGCGTGACGGTAGCCTTGCGAGATCGATTGGTTGAAGGCTGCGGCGAGCGGAGCAAACATCGGATCGCTCGGATCAAGCTCCGTCCGCTGCCCACGATCGATGACGACGATGCGCTGCGGCTGGACATCGAGCGAGCGATCGAACCAGCGCCAGTCATTGGACGTCAGGGAGGTGAAGATGTAGAAGAACAGGCCCAGCGTCAACGCTACAATCACAAAGAGTCCCAGCAGATTGCCGTAGCCGGGCTGTGTCTGCGCTTGAGCTGTCGATCGTCTTGATGTACGCGCCATGGCTTTAGGCTTCCTCTTCCTCAAAATCGTCGTCCAGCGAGCGGCCGGTCAGCGTGAGGAAGACATCCTCCATCGTGGTGTGACCATTGCTGCCGTTGCGCGACCCGACCATCTGCTTCAAGCCACGCGGCGTATCGAGCGCGACGATCTTACCGCCGTTGATGATCGCAATCCGATCGCACAGCCGGTCGGCCTCGTCCATGTCGTGGGTGGTTAGAAAAACAGTGGTGCCCTTCTCGCGGCGCATGCGCTGGATAAACTCCTGCACATCTTTTTTGGAGCGTGGATCAAGACCGGTGGTCGGCTCGTCGAGAAGGAGCAGCAGAGGCGAGGTGAGCAGTCCACGCGCGATGGCGACCTTTTGCTGCATACCGCGCGACATGTTTTCTAGAGGCTCTGTAAAGCGTTTCTCGCTCAAACCAAGCTGCTGCAAGATTTGAAGCGCTTCACGGCGGGCCTGGCCAGCGGGCAGACCATACAGCCGCGCGCCATACATCAGATTTTCTGCGGCGCTCAGCTTCTTGAAGAATGACGCCTCGACAGATACACGATTGATCAACCGTTTCACAGCCTTCTCATCGCTCTGCACATCGCGACCAAAGACCGTAACCTGGCCGGAGTCGGGAATGAGCAGCGTTGAGATCAAGCGGATCAATGTCGATTTGCCGGAGCCGTTCGCGCCAAGCAAGCCAAAGATTTCGCCCTGCTGAACAGTGAGGCTAATATGATCGACGGCCTTGACCGGCTCTTTGGCTGGCTGCTTGGCCCACGGTCGCCGTGGCTTCTCGCTGCCGAAATACTTGACAACATTATCGATAACCAGGGCAATCTCGCTGGCATGGGCCTGAGCTGCGCGCTGAGCCTCATAAGGCGCATCAATCAATGGAGCATTCATGAAATTAAGCCTCCTCACCTGCTCTCTGGTGTTAATTATATTCACTGTAATCTTCAGCCTTCATAGGAACCTCCAACAAAGGCGAAACAATTGATCGGTCTTTTGTCCAGGTTGCCGGATCGCATCAGGCGATCGCCAGCATGGTTATAGCACGGCGCATGGGTGCCTCCTTTCAGTTTTCACACCGACTAGCGCCGCAGCAAGCGGGCCAGCTTCGTCCAGAACGCCTTCAGTCGCGTACGGTTTGGCCGCGATAAGCGGTCCAACTGTCCGTTCGGCTCTAGGATCAGCATACGGTCCTCCCGCTAAGAGTGAAGCCGTCACTCGCTCAATCTATCGAGTGTAGGCCGGAGCTGTGACACCTAAGTTCACATACTGCTTCTCAAAAAAACAAACCGCCGTGGACACGATCCACGGCGATTAAAACTAATCGACCGTGGGACTCTTTTTCAGTAGCCCACGGTCGGAAACTTTGCTTAGTTGATGCTATCGCATCATCCTGTAAGTTTCCATCCTATGGGCACACTGCTCCCCTGAACACCCGCAAAAATGGGCGCGGTGCCACGCACACGGAACATGCGGATACGCTGCGCGCAGATCTGAGCCGCGAAGGACATAGCGCGGCCAAGAGCAGTAGCACCGGTGATGCCACCGAGGAACCAGGTGGTGATATGTCGTGTCATTGTCTTCATCTTTATGCTTTCATAGCTCACGTGGCCAACTATCCTTCCAGCTTGATTGCAAGCAGTGACCTGAACTCCAGGTCTTGGCCAGCATAGCATAGTGGATGACGCTGTGTCAAGTCGGTCAAAAGACCTATTTTTCATTGGTTTGTAAACAGGTTGTCAGATTGGTGCTTTTTTTGCTATGCTCGACAAGGTACACTACACTTGGTAAGCCTCGCAGCTAACATTTGTAGAAATTCCTTTTAAACAGCGCGTATCCTTTCCCGCCTTGGCGCGGTTAGATAGATGAGGGTGTGCATGGAGCTTCCATCGGACGCGGAAATCGTGTCCTTGGTGCGCGGCGCACAATCGCACGATCCCCTTGCGTTTGATCGGCTATACGAGCATTTTGCTGATCCGCTCTACCGATATTTTTACTATCGCTCAGGCGATCAACATATCGCCGAGGAGCTGGTCAGCGAAGTATTTCTGCGTATCGTCGAAGCGATTGTCCAATTTCGCCTGCCCGACCATGCACAAGCACGTGCATTCAGCGGCTGGGTGTTTCGCATCGCCTACACACGCCTGGTTGACCACTACCGTCAGCAGAAACGGCAGTCCGTCGAGCTTGATGAATCGATTGCCGCGCCTTATTCGGCTGACGAGGTTGTGGATCGTTCGCTGGAGCACGAAGAGCTGCGCGACGCGATCAAGCGGCTCACGCCGGAACAGCAGCAGGTTGTGCTGCTGCGCTTTGTGGAGCGCTTGAGCACAGAAGAAGTTGCAATTATTACTGGTCAAACCATCGGTGCCGTCAAAGCCATGCAGCACCGCGCCCTGAACGCGATGGCAAAAATCTTAGGAACTTCGCGCAATCCTCGTGAGGCGTAGAAGTAGTGATGGTTTATGATGCATAATTGGCGACCCACAGAACGGCTCGATTCGGTCTTAGATCGATCGATCGACCGCCTGGATGAGGAAGATCCAGAAACGATTCTGCGAGACTATCCACAGTCCAGGAATACGCTCGCGCCAATGCTCCATATAGCAGACGCGCTGCGTGATCTTGAACAGGTTTCTATGCGGCCAGAGGCTAAACGAGCCGGTCGTGAGCGCCTACACAAGGCCGTGCTTGCTCGCCAGCGCCGCAGGCCGAGGTCCGGGCTGGCGAATGGAATGCGCATGGCCGCCTGGGTAGCCGCCTTCGTTCTGGTGTGTACCGGCGCGGTCGCGGGCCTGAACCGGGCGTCAGCTAATACGCTGCCCGACGAGCCGCTCTATGCCTGGAAGCGTGCCAGCGAGCGCGTCTGGCTGGGCCTTCAATTCACTCCCGAGCGTGAGATCGCGGTCTCGTTGGCGCTGGCAGACCGGCGTGTGGATGAGGTGAAGCGCTTATATCAGCAGTCAGGTCGTGTTGATCCCGCAATTATTACTCAACTCCAGGCTGATTATAAGCGCACACTCCAGCTGATCGACACACTGCCGCCCGAAAAAGCGCAGCCACTGCTGGCGCAGGCGCAGGCCACCGGCGCAGAGCATGAGCAGGAGCTGATGCAGCTTGCCCAGCAGGCGACCGGCGACGAGCAGCAGATGCTGTTCGCCGCAGTGCAGATCA
>DASWTW010000088.1:0-3472 GCA_036401895.1 Herpetosiphonaceae bacterium
CTGCGCGGATCTTGAGATAGCGCAGCACAACATCATGCGTGCGAATCTTGATCATGCCGCCCTTGAGCTGCACGCCCTGCCCGACCGCCGACTGGCCCGCAACCGTTACAAACGGCTGTGTGATCGAGATGTCGTTGTTCAGGTTGATCGTGCCGGCGACCTGGAAGAGCACCGTGCGTGGTCCGGTCGCTTCCAGCGCGCTGCGTAAGCTGCCGGGGCCAGAGTCGGCCAGGTTGGTGACATAGATGATCCGGCCACCGCGACCGCCGACCGTCTGGCTGCCGTAGCCCTCAGCGCCCGGAAACGCTCCGAAGGCTGCCGGCGGCGCAGGCGACGCAGACGGCGACGGGCTCGGCGCAACCGACGGCGATGGACTCGGCACGGCCGTTGGCGCGACTGACGGCGACGGGCTCGGCGCGACTGACGGCGAGGGTTTAGGCTCGACGGTCGGTACAGGCGTTGCCGGCGGGCTAATACCACCCGAGGCGCTGATCACCAGCTGCGGACGCTTACTCGCATCGCCGACCTCGCGCGAGATGAAGTTGACGCCGTCGATGCCGGTCTGGGTGATGCCGAAGCTATACACGCCCGCCCCGGTGATCGCCGACGTGACGTTGATCTCCACCCACATACCATCGGCGACCTGGTTGAACGTACCGACCTGAGCGCCGTCGATCGCCGGACGATTGGTATAGATCGTCTCGGTCTCGCTCCAGGTCGTGTTCGACATCAGGCGGATCGTGCCGTTGGCGGCGGGTGATGGATTGGCTACCTGGAGACGCAGGACAGCCGAGGCAACCGGGCCGGAGATGCCTTGAACGGCAAAGCGGATGAAGCTCTGCTCGTCGGGGTTGCCGTCGATGGCTATTCGGCGCTCGGCGCCGAAGTTCTTCGCGGGTTCTTCCGCGCTGACGTAGGTATCAGCCACGGGCGCGAGCACAAGAGTGCCAGCGGTTTGAGCGCTGGCCGAGAGTGAGGCATACAGCAGCGGGCTGATCACGGCCACAGCGATTGCCAGCAAAAACAAGCCGATGATCAAGCGCTGCTGCTGAGACCTCCCGGCGATATGCCGGTGGTTATGAGAATAAAAAGCCATCATGGGCCCTTTCCTTCCAGGCAGAAACACATGGTCTGCCTGGATTCGTCGCTCGCCTTGGAGCATGACGATCTAGCCTCGCTGGAAAACAGGCAGCGAGGAACTTATGACTTTACCGCGATACCAGGGAAATGAGTGCGTGAGGTGAACCTGAGGTATCGAGTTGGTTACGCCGTGCAAAGCAAGTCGTAGAACTACACGGAGTGCATCATCGCACTAACTGAAAACCAGTGACTGCGTCGAGCAATCATGTGAAAACGGTAACAAATTGTTGAGAAGTTGTCAACGCGCACTCGTTCCGATCCGACAAAACCCAGGGCTGATTTGCGTGATTTCCTGAGCGCAACACAGGGCTCAAACCAGCATCAGCCTCCGTCGATCCTAACGAATTTTCCACCTCCGGCTCAGGATTTACAGCCGCCCGATCAGCTCCAGCCATGCCAATATTTCTAAAACTTTTAGTAAAAAAACATATTGACACGGCCCAAATCTTGGGCTAGATTATCTGTAATGTTCCTGTAATATTTACATTAATTTTACAAAAGTTCGCCGGTTAAGCCAATCAACCCCGCTCCCAGCGCTAAATATTACTTATGTCTAGACAAGTTAGGGTTAAAGTACCTTGTTCTTCTTGGATCAGAATACCCTTAGGCTAAACACCTACTAAAAGCTTTAGTAAGCTGTCTTTTGAGCTCAACCAGCAATTCGACGAGCGGTGACGAACCAATCAAACCGTCGCAAAGATATTGAATCGTAGGGCCGTGCTGCGCACGCCCAGGGCCTATCGCAATACGCCCCTACCGGGTCCATAACCAGGCTCTTTGCTGTAAAACTGACATCCGAAATCTGCGGCAGTGCGAAGGAGCAACTTGTGGGTCAACGTGTGACTCTGGGAGATATTGCGCGGCAAAGCAACGTCTCGCTGGCGACGGTCTCGCTGGTGCTGCGTGACAAGCCCGGCATCAACGAGGAAACCCGCCAGCGGGTGCTGGATGTCGCGCGCGGGCTGGGCTACCGCTCCCGCGCCCAGGCCGAGTTCTTCTTGACTCACAATCTCCAGCAGGTTGGTTTGCTGATCAAAGCGGAGGCCGGCGAGCCACCCGCCAGCAATCCGTTCTACGGCCATGTGATCGCCGGGATCGAGGCCGCGTGCCGCCGCCAGCAGATCAATCTGCTCTTCGCCAGCGTTCCCGTGGACGAGGATAACCATCCCGAGGAGCTGCCGCGCATGCTCCTGGAAGGCGAGCTGAACGGGCTGCTGCTGGTCGGCGCGTTCGTGGATTTGACGATCACACGGCTGCTGGATCGCCACAAGACCTCGACGGTGCTGGTTGATGCCTACGCCGCCGACAACCACTACGACTCGGTTGTTACCGACAACTTGCGCGGCGCGTACGATGCGGTCAGCTATCTGATTGAGCGCGGCCACCGCAAGATCGGCCTGGTCGGCAGCCGGCCCGACGCCTACCCCAGCATCGATGGGCGGCGGCGCGGCTATCTCCAGGCGCTGCACGACAACGCGATTGCCGCGCCCTACTTCGCCGACAGCCATATTATCTCGCACGAAGCCGCCGATGCTGTCACCGCGCTGCTGCAACGATCGCCCGAGATCACCGCGCTTTTCTGCTGCAACGATCAGGTCGCGATCGCGGCCATGCAGGCGGCTCAGGCGCTGGGCCGCAGCGTTCCTGACGATCTGTCGATCGTCGGCTTCGATAATATCGATCTGGCCGAGCATGTCACGCCCGCGCTCACTACGATGCATATCGATAAAGTCAGCATGGGCCGGCTGGCGGTACAGCTGCTCCTGGATCGCGCCGAGTTTCCGAACAGGAGCTGCGTAACCACCGCGCTGCGGCCGACGTTGGTCGAGCGCGCATCCGTACGATCGCTCCCCCCACAGTAGCCTGCGCAGCCAATCGATTACACGTCCGAGCTTTCATTCTTCACAGAAAGGAGGCATATCTTCAGCTAACCAAAATCCGTCGAGCGCCACGACTGCCCCCCTGCGCGGTGTTCGAACTCAAAGCTCCGCACGAAACTATTGTTGGTCGCCGGTTTCATATCTCGAAGAGGAGAAACCAGTCATGGTCAAGAAGCAACGTGTTCCTTTGAGCGTCATTGCGCTGCTGCTCCTGGTTCTGCCGCTGATCGCGGCGTGCAGCGGCACACCACCCACCACCCCGGCCGCTCAGTCGACCACCGAAGCGCAGCCAAGCACCGCCGCCTCGTCGGCAGCATCGCCGGCGGCCCAGGCTCCCGACTCCCAGGCGGTCGCAGATGTTACGGTCACGATTCCGTATCTCACCGGCGGCATCACCAGCTTCGATCACGCCTTCTGGACCTCGCAGCTGCTGGTCGCGCAGGGCACGATCT
>DASWTW010000089.1:0-17029 GCA_036401895.1 Herpetosiphonaceae bacterium
CAGCGCGAATATCGTCGATCTGCAATCGAGCATTGTGTGGCCCATACTCTACTTTCTGCCGCGAAACAGCCTCCATCAGCAGCTCGTGCTGGCGGTCACGCCCGTCCTCGCTCCTCCGTCCTTCAGCCTGTCGCGGCGATCCCAAGCCAGACGTATGTTCTGTGATCGAGCTCCTAATCAACCTGGTGTTGAGGCCATGGGCTCAAGCCAGTCCGCTAGCCTGAGCGCCAACAAACCGGTAAGTGAGTCAGGCGCGGAGCCTTATACACCCCGCGCCCGTTCGTGCCGTGATTGATTCCTTGCCGGTCGCGTAAACCTACTGAAGCGCCTGCTCCAGCCCCATGAACATCCAGATCCAGCCCTGCTCGCTTCCGCCCGTCTCACCAGACGGCAGCTGGCGCAGCTCCTCGGCAATGTCGATGCCCTCCTGGGTGAAGCTCATGACACAGCCAGTCTCGCTCGGCGCGATCTCGACGATGATGCGATCGCTGTTGGGCGAGAATTGCAGCATAGCGAAGGTAAAGGCCAGCCGGCGCGGCCGGTCGAGCTCAAGATACTCGCCGCTGGCGGTGTAGTCTGTGCCGTCGCGCCGGGCCGTGATCGACCACTTGCCGCCGACGCGTGGGTCCATCTCAGCGCTGTACGCTTCGTCCATCGGCGAGGCGAACAACCACTTACGTGCGACCTCGGGATTGATCCAGGCGTCGAAGACGCGCTCCGGCGAGGCGGTGAACTGCCGCGTCATGCGCAGCTTACGATCAGTGTCGACAGTCATTCACGCTCTCCTTGTGCTGCAAGTTGTATGAGCAGCTGTGCTACTTTCGGTCTTCGACGCGTGCCTTGAGCCCGCTGCAAAACGCCGCGAACGGCTCCGTCAGGTCGGGCAGCGCGCCGCCCAGCACCGCCAGCATCGCGCCGGAGACGACCTCGTTGATCTCGAAGCGGCTGCTGCTGCCGTTGGGGTGGATTGTGTGGCTGCGCACGCTTTTGAGCACGCCCAGCGGCATGGTGTTGGTCCACGCCATCTGCCTCGGCTGCTCCAGCGTCGTGATCTTGACCGGGAAAGCGCGGCCAGGCGCCAGCGTGCTGAAGACCGTGATCGTCTCGCCGAGTGCTGGCTGTCCCTCGATCCGCTCCGAGTACGGATCGAACTTGGGCCAGTTTGCCGTATCGACCAGCACCGCCCAGATCGCATCGGGCGTCGCGTCAATGTCGATGCCTGCGCTAAAACTTTTCATGGTGGGTTGTCTCCGCTAGAGGGTGAGGATTGCGGTGTGAGAGGGTTGTCAGATCTGGAACAGCTGGATCAAGTTGCCACAGGTATCGTCGAGCAGCAGCGTGGCCGGCCCAACCTCAGGCTTCGAAGGCTCACCCCGGAATTGCACGCCCAGCGCCTTCATGCGCTCGTACTCGGCGTCGACATCGTCGATGGCGAAGGAGGTGATCGGAATGCCGGCCGTGTAGAGCGCTTTCTGAAAGACGGCTGCCTCGGCCACGCCGCCCATCGGCTCCAGCAGCAGCTCGGCGCCGTTCGGCTCCGCCGGCGAGACCACCGTCAGCCAGCGGGCCTCGCCCATCGAAATATCTTGCTTCTTCTGGAAGCCCAGCACCTCGGTGTAGAACTTCTCGGCCTTGTCCTGGTCGTCCACCATCACGCTGGTGAGCCTGATCTTGATCATGCTGTGTCTCCTTGAGGTTGGGCGGCGTCTTCGGCCTTGAGGGCGGCGTCGAGCGCGTCGAACTGATCGGTCCAGAAACGTTCGTAGAAGCGTAGCCATTCGTTGGCGGCGGCCAGCGGCGCGGTCTCGATCCGGCAGATGTGCGATCGCCCTTCGATCCGGCGCCGCACCAGGCCCGCAGCTTCCAGCACGCGCACATGCTTGGATGCCGCAGCAAACGACATGCTGAACGGTGCCGCCAGCTCGCCGA
The DNA here is from genome assembly GCA_036401895.1 of Herpetosiphonaceae bacterium. GTDB lineage: Bacteria > Chloroflexota > Chloroflexia > Chloroflexales > Kallotenuaceae > LB3-1. Next base: position 1,930 of record DASWTW010000089.1, read on the forward strand.
TCGTGCGCTGGCCCGCTGCCAGACTGCGCAGCATGGTGCGTCTGGTCGGATCGGCCAGCGCATGAAATACGCTGTCGAGTGTTGCTGAACTTTGTTCAACCATATGGTTTAATATAGCACGTCATGCGTTGATTGTCAACCATTTAGTTGAATATTTGTTCGCATGAGGCGTGCGCTAGATAGGGATAAAAAAGCAGGTGGACGCGATGTGAGATCCATCGCATCCACCTCCTGCGGTTGTGACTGAGCTGATCGTCCGGGCTTAGAAGGAAGAACAGCTAAACAAAGAACATAGCATGATTACTATTAAGTCGGCTTCGGCCGCGTTAGTTCTCTGTTCCGTTGTTCTTTGTTCTTCCTTTAGAAGTAGCCCAGCTCTTCTTTGGCGTCCTCGCTCATCATCGACGGGTTCCAGAAGGGTGTCCAGACCAGATTGATCTTGGCGTCTTCGAGCTGCGGATGAACGTCGCGCAGGGAAAGCACTTCTTTTTGCGCGCTCTCGATGATCATCGGGCCGGCGGGACAGGCGGGTGTCGTCAGCGTCATATCGATTTTAACCTGCTTGCCCTCATCCTCGACGTCCACGTTATACACCAGACCGAGATCGACGATATTGAGACCGATCTCAGGATCGTACACATTGCGTAGTGCAGCGCGCACCATATCTTCATTCAACATAACCTAGCTCCTTAATGACGTGCTGCATGCATTGTACCACCCAAAATCGGCGCTACATGTCTCCTTCCGGCACAATGATCGTTAGTCGATCGTCCTCCCGCAGCGGCGTCTCCAGTCCTTGCAGCCCACGTAAATCCTGGCTGTTGCGGTAGATGCCCATGCCCGGCGGCAGTACAGCCAGGTCCTGCGGCAGGCGCGCTTTGATCTCAGGATAGCGCTCCATCAGCTTGGTCAGCGCCTCGGCGGCTGTGCTCGCCTCCAGCGGCACGCGCTCGTTGTAGGCGGCGTACGGCCGTAGCGCGTTCGGTAAAATCACTGTGATCGCCATAGCACTCCTTTTGCTTGTCCGGTTGCTGCCGTATCGAGCATGGGCTGTGCCGCTACCGTAAAGGAAGAACCTAGAACCAAGAACCTAGAACCAAACGTTAGATCTGCTAGGTTCTAGGTTCTAAGTTCTAGGTTCTCGTTTACCCCGCCAGCTCCTTGGTCGCCAGGCGCTTCATGTAGGCCAGGATCGTATGCACGCCCTGTAGCCGGCGCGGCGACAGCACGTCTTGCAAGCCCATCTCCTGGTAGAAATCGCCGGGAATGGCTAGCACCTGCTCGGGTGACGATCCTTCGACGCCCTCGCTGAGCAGCGCCGCATAGCCGCGCACAGTCGGCGATTCCTCAGGCACGTCGAAATGGTATTTGAGATGGTTATCCTGGTTTTCGGCGAACATAAACACCGGCGTCATGCACTCGTGAACCTGCTCCATGGCGTTGCGCTTGTCGTGGAGCCACTCGGGCAGCGGCGGCATCTTGCGCGCGTATTCCAGCAGCAGCTCCAGCTTCTCGGAGCCCTCCGCCAGCTTGAAGTCCTCGACGATCTCTTCCAGTCGAGGTGGAAGCTGTGAGTCGGTCATCTATCTCCTCCAGCCGCAGAATCTCTGCGATCGTTAAGCTCAATCTATCGGGTGTATTGTAGCAGAGCCGACATGCAAAAGGGACAGAAGCGCGCGGCCTCTGTCCCTCTGCGGATGTTTGCCCGGCACTTATTTTTCGATCGGCACGCCAACGCTGTTGCCCCACTCGGTCCACGAGCCGTCGTAGTTGCGCACGTTGTCGTAGCCCAGCAGGTACTTGAGCACAAACCACGTGTGCGACGAGCGCTCGCCGATGCGGCAGTAGGCGATCACGTCTTTATTCGGCGTGATGCCCTTGCCGCCGTAGATCTGCTCCAGCTCCTCGCGCGACTTGAAGGTGCTGTCGTCGCGAACCGCTGTGGCCCACGGGATATTCGCCGCGCCTGGGATGTGGCCGCCACGGATCGCGCCTTCCTGCGGATACTCGGGCATGTGCAGCTTCTTGCCGGTGTACTCGTCGTTCGAGCGCACATCGACCAGCGCGACATCGCCGCTCTTGACGGCAGCCAGCACCTGATCGCGGAAGGCCCGAATCTCTTCGTCCGAGCGCTCGGGCGCGTTGTACGAGGTTGCCGGATAGCTCGGAACCTCAGTCACCAGCTCGCGGCCCTCGTCGATCCACTTTTTGCGACCGCCGTTCAGCAGCTTGGCGTTGGTATGGCCGAAGAGCTGAAAAACCCAGAAGGCGTAGGTCGCCCACCAGTTATTCTTGTCGCCGTAGAAAACAACCGTTGTGTCGTTCGAGATGCCTTTGTTGCTCATCAGCTGCTCGAACTCTTCCTTGTTCAGGTAGTCGCGAACCAGCGGATCGTTAAGATCGCTGACCCAGTCGAGCTTGACCGCGCCGGGAATATGGCCCAGATCGTAGAGCAGCACGTCTTCGTTGCTCTCGACAATACGGACATTCGGATCGTTGAGATGCTCGGCCACCCACTGAGTATCGACCAGCACCTCTGGACGTGCGTACGTGGATGAAGATTGTGTCATAGCACTCGCTCCTGACGAGAGTTTTAGCTAACTGCCACCTGAACTTCGTCGCCGATCACCTGCACCGGATAGGTTTCGACCGGCGTAACTGCGGGCAGTGTACGCGGACGGCCTGTTTCCAGGCTGAACTGCGAGCCGTGCAGCGGGCATTCGATCGTACACTCGTCGGTATCGATCTCGCCCTCATGGAGTTCGGCGTACGCATGGCTACAGATGTTGTTGATCGCATAGAATTGCCCTTCGCAGAGCACCACCGCGATCATTTCTCCGTTGACTGTGAACGCTTTGGCTGTTCCTTCAGCGAAATCGCTCACGCTGGCGATTGTAACAAACTCCGCCATGCATAAACTCCTGTTTGTTACTCAACATACTCTATTATTTATCAGCTACGAGATCTCGTCAAGTGTGACAGCCTGCTGGTTCGGGCTCCACCATATTGACGCCTGTCACCGGCTTTTATAGAATGAGCCTAGCCGACGGCCCATCCCCCACTACTGGAAAGGAGTCACTATGCCTGGCCGTCTCCTGTCCCTCAACCACTACCGCCGCACGCTGATCGCGCTGGCCGTCCTGCTCACGCTGTTAGCGCTCAGTTTCCTGGCCCAAACCGCGCGCGCCAACTTTCCTCCGCCCGGCTATCAAGAGGTGCGCTACTTCTACAGCGATGCTAGCAAGACCCAACAGGTCGGCTGGTGGTTCTTCGACTGCCAACAAGAGCTCCACACCTGGGGCTATCAAACAGGCTACATCGACCAGCGCCGCGATCCATGCGAATAAACTGCACCAAGTGTCGTGATCGTTGCATCGTCAGCCGTCGCCGAACATGAAACAGCGGGGTAGAGGCTGTGTCCTCCACCCCGCCACGTCCGCCCGATCTTAGCCGACCGAGCCTTCCATCTCCATCTGGATCAGCCGGTTCAGCTCAACCGCGTATTCCATCGGCAGCTCACGGGTGAATGGCTCCATGAAGCCCAGCACGATCATCGAGAGCGCCTCGGCCTCGCTCAGACCGCGTGACATCAGGTAGAAGAGCTGATCCTCGCCGATCTTGCCGACCGTCGCCTCGTGCGCCAGCGTGGCCTTGTCCTCTTCGATCTCGATAAACGGGATCGTATCCGAGGCCGAGCGATCGTCAAGGATCAGCGCGTCACACACGACGTTGACCTTGGCGTTGGTCGCGCCCGGCAGCACCTTGGCCAGGCCACGGTAGGTCGTGCGGCCACCATTCTTGGAGACCGACTTGTTGGTGATACGGCTGGTCGTATCCGGCGCGGCATGGATCATCTTCGCGCCCGCGTCCTGGTGCTGGCCCTCGCCCGCGTAGGCGATCGAGAGCACTTCACCCTTGGCGCCGCGTCCCATCAGATACACCGAGGGATACTTCATCGTCAGACGCGAGCCGATGTTGCCGTCGACCCACTCCATCTGCCCGTTCTCGTAGGCGACGGCACGCTTGGTGACCAGGTTGAAGATATTGTTGGCCCAGTTCTGGATCGTCGTGTAGCGGCACTTGCCGTCCTTCTTGACGATGATCTCGACCACCGCCGAGTGCAGCGAGTTCGTTGTGTACACGGGAGCGGTGCAGCCCTCGATGTAGTGGACTTCCGCGCCCTCGTCGACGATGATCAGTGTGCGCTCGAACTGGCCCATGTTCTCGGCATTGATGCGGAAGTAGGCCTGCAGCGGAATATCCACCTTCACGCCCTTGGGCACATAGACGAACGAGCCGCCGGACCAGACCGCCGTGTTCAGCGCGGCGAACTTGTTGTCGGCCGATGGAATCACGGTGCCGAAGTATTCCTTGACGATCTCAGGATATTCCTTGAGGCCGGTGTCCATGTCCAGGAAGATCACGCCCAGCTTTTCCCACTCTTCACGCAGCGAGTGATACACCGACTCGCTCTCGTACTGCGCGCCGACGCCGGCCAGGAACTTCTGCTCAGCCTCGGGAATGCCCAGCTTCTCGAAGGTGTTACGGATATTCTCGGGCACATCGTCCCAGGAGCGCTGGGATTTCTCGCCGGGCCGGACATAGTAGTAGATGTCGTTAAAGTCCAGCTCGGCCAGCTCGTGATTAGCCCACATGCCCTCAAGCGGCATCGGCTTCTTGTTGAAAATATCAAGCGCCTTGAGCCGCCGCTTCAGCATCCACTCGGGCTCGTTCTTCATGCGCGAGATCTCGCGCACAATCTCTTCGCTCAGCCCCTTGGACGACTTGAAGGTGTAGTTCTCCTCGTCGCGGAAGCCGTACTTAGAATAATCAAATTCCAACTCAGGTTTTGGAGCGGTAGTCATCGCGCTCACTCCTTATACATATGCAGGGCGCTTGAACGATTGCCCAACGCGCTTGAAATTACAACAGTTCGTCTTCGTCCCACTCTTCGTCGATCGCGCTGTATACGCCGACTTTGAGCGCCTTCAGTCCCAGCAGCGCGCACTTCAGCCGCGTGTAGCCGATCGGAATGCCGAGCAACTCCAGCACATCGTCTTTGCTCAGCGCCCGCACCGCGTCCAGCGACTTGCCTTTCACCTCTTCGGTCAGCATCGAGGCCGCCGCCTGGCTGATCGCACAGCCGCGACCGCTAAACAGCACATCTTTAACGGTCTCGTCTTCGATCAGCAGATCAAACCGGAGCTTATCGCCGCAGAGTGGATTGATCGCCTCATAGCTCACGGTTGGACTGTCGAGCCGCCCGCTGTTACGCGGATGCTTCCAATGGTCCAGAATGTTCTGCTGATACAGATCGTCCATGTAAATTATACCGTGTTTGAGAACAGAGAACAAAGAGCTAAGAACATTCGCATAAAACCTGGATTTTTTGTTCTTTGTTCTCTGTTCTTTGTTCTGGCTTCAGCTAAAAATCGCTTTACACTTTTCCAGCGCGTCCGCCAGCTGATCGATTTCTTCCGGCGTCGTGTACAGGTAGAACGAGGCTCGCGTCGTCGCCGGAGCGCCCAGGATGCCCATCAGCGGCTGGCAGCAGTGATGCCCGGCCCGCACCGCCACGCCCTGCTGATCCAGCACCGCCGCCACATCGTGCGCGTGAACGCCATCCAGATTGAACGAGATCACGCCGCCGCGCTCTGCGACTGCCGGACCGTACGTGCGCAGCCCGTCGATCGCTTGCAGCCGCTCCAGCGCGTATGCCGTCAGCTGCTGCTCCGCCTGATGGATCGCCTCCATGCCGATCTGGCTCAGATAATCCACAGCGTAGCCGAGGCCAATCGCCTCGCCGATCGCCGGAGTGCCCGCCTCGAACTTGTGCGGCAGCTCGTTCCAGGTGCTCTGGCGCAGCTCCACACTGCTGATCATCGAGCCGCCACCCAGAAACGGCGGCATCGCCTGGAGAATGCTTTTGCGTCCCCACAGCACGCCGATTCCGGTCGGACCGCACATTTTGTGCCCCGAGAAGGCCAGAAAATCGATGCCCAGCGCCTGCACGTCGACCGCGAAATGCGGTACGCTCTGCGCGCCGTCAACCAGCACCAGCGCCCCGACCGCTTTAGCCGCCTGCGTGATCGCCGCGATCGGATTGATCGTGCCGAGCACATTCGACATGTGTGTGACTGCGACCAGCCTGGTCTGCTCGGTCAGCAGCGTGTCGAGATTGTCGAGCGCCAGCCGTCCGTCGCCGTCCACCGGAATAAAATCCAGCTCCGCGCCCGTCGCCTGCGCGATGATCTGCCACGGCACGAGGTTGGAATGATGCTCCATCTCGCTCAGCAGAATCCGATCGCCGGGCTTGAGATTGGCGCGGCCCCACGCGTTCGCCACGAGGTTGATGCTCTCGGTCGTGTTGCGCGTAAAGATGATCTCGCGCCGGCTGCGGGCGTTGATGAAGCGCGCGATCTTGTGCCGCGACTGCTCCATCGCCTCGGTCGCCTGCTCCGACAGCTGGTACACGCCGCGATGCACATTGGCGTTATAGCGGCGATAATAGTCGTCGAGCGCGTCGATCACCAGCGCCGGCTTCTGCGACGAGGCCGCGCTGTCCAGATAGGCCAGCGGATGACCGTTGACCTGCTGGTGCAGGATCGGGAAGTCGGCGCGAATCCGATCGAGAGCCAGTTGTGGCGTGACGATTTCGATCATAACAACCTTGGGAGAACCTAGAACCAAGAACTAAGAACCTAGGAGTTGAGCCGGTTGGTTCTAGGTTCTTGGTTCTAGGTTCTTTAGATCTTCGCTTCGATCAGCTCCAGCACCCGATCGCGGACTTCGTCGAACGGCACGCGCTCCACCACCGAGGCAAAGAAGCCCAGCAGGATCATGCGCGTGGCAACGGCGCGGCTCAGGCCACGCGCCATCAGGTAGAAGAGCTGCTCTTCGTCGATCTGGCCGCTGGTCGAGCCGTGACCGGCTTTGACCTCGTTGGCGTCGATCTCCAGCCCAGGGATCGAGTCCGAGCGCGCCTTGTCCGACAAATGCAGCGCGGCGTCGCGCAGATCCGAGTTGGTGCCCTGCGCGCCCTTCTCGATGTCGATCATGCCGTCGAAAACCACATACGCGGTATCGGCGACAGCGCTCTTCCAGTCGATCTGCGCCTCGGTGCTCACGCCGATATGGTTGACCGTCGGAGCCCAGAGCAGCTGCTGCGAGCCGGTGCCAAAGGTAAAGCCGTACCACTCAAGCGCCGAGCCGTTGCCTTGCAGATTGACCTGCATCTGCATATTCTGCACGGTGCCGCCGACTGCGCCAGCCAGCCACCAAACGCGCGCATCCTTGCCGACGATCGCGCGCTGCCCGCCGAGCTGGTAGGCGTTGCGACCCAGCGTCTGCAAGCTCACGAAGCGAATCTCGCTGCCGTCGTTGGCGAATAGCTCGGCCACCGGCGCGCTCAGGCCGTAGCCGTCGAGATCGTCGGAGCGAAACTCCTCGATCACCGTCACGCGGCTATTAGCCTCGGCGATAACCAGCGTTCGCGGAAAGATCGCCGCGCCGGCCGCCGGCAGATGATAGATCACGTGGATCGGCTCGCTGACCTCGACGTTGCGCGGCACATGCACCACGATGCCGTCGTTCGCCAGCGCCGTGTTGTATGCGACAAAGGTGTTGAGATCGGCAGGAACCGCCGTGCCGAAGTAGCGCGCGACGAGATCGCCCTTCTCGCGCAGCGCGGTCTGGAGATCGGCGACGTACACGCCCTGCTCGGTCTGAGCGTGGATCTCAACTGCTCCGTAGCTCGGGCGCAGCGCGTCAAGCTTGAAATCTTTAAGATCCGTGCGTCGCCAGAACGGCAGATCCAGCTGCTGGGCGGTTGCCAGCGCGGACCGGCGCACCTCGGCGAGCGCGTTCTGCTCAAAGATCTCGGGCGTGAGATCGCGCAGAGCCGTCAGCGTCTGCGATTCGCTCTTAGCTAACATTGCCGAATACCTCTTCGCGAATCCAGTCGTAGCCCTTTTCTTCCAGATCCAACGCCAGCTCCGGCCCGCCCTCGCGCACGATCTGACCGTCCATCAACACATGCACCACGTCGGGCTTGATGTAGTCCAGCAGGCGCTGGTAGTGCGTGATCACGAGCACGCCCATCTCCGGGTTCTGCTCCTTGATCGTGTTGACGCCGTTAGCCACAATGCGCAGCGCGTCGATGTCCAGGCCCGAGTCGGTCTCGTCCATCAGCGCGATGCTGGGCTTCAACATCGCCATCTGCAAGATCTCAAGCCGCTTCTTCTCGCCGCCGGAGAAGCCCTCGTTGAGGTAGCGCCGGGCAAACTCAGGAGCCATATCCAGCATCTTCATGCGCTCGTTGAGCTGCTTGCGGAACTCGGCTACCGGAATCGCGGTCTGGCGACGATCCTTGCCTTCTTCGCCACGGTGCGCGTTGATCGCGGCGCGCAGGAAGTTGGCGACCGTCACGCCCGCCACGGCGACGGGATACTGGAACGCCAGGAAGATGCCGAGCTTGGAGCGCTCGTCGGGCTCAAGATCCAGCACATTCTCGCCCTGGTAGAGCACTTCGCCCTCGGTGACCTCGTAGCGCGGATGGCCGGCCAGCGTGTAGGCTAGCGTGCTTTTACCGGAGCCATTCGGACCCATGATCGCGTGAATCTTGCCGGCTTCGACCGTCAGGTTAATTCCCTTCAAGATTTCCTTATCTTCACCCTCGATCTGGACGTGTAGATCACGAATTTCGAGGTTGTTACTGTTACCGTTCGCCATTCTTTTTATGTACTCCTCGGTACTATATTCGAAACTCTCATGAGCTGAGAGATTATACCTTAACTTTGTTGCAACCGATTATCATTCTCAGCAGCATTTGTATCAGTCGAGCGCTTCAGACCGTCGACCACAAATTGGCAGCCGGCGTGTCCATCGACGATGCGCTTGGTAAGCCGCGCTTTACGGCCCAGCACCTGTTCCAGCATCTGCTGCTCGATCTGGCAGACCTCGGCGTTCTCCTGCGCGACGTTGAAGTAGGGACAGGTATATTCGTGCAGGATCAGGGCGTCTTCGCTCTCGTCGATGGTGATCGGTGTGCCGCGCTGTGCCAGCGCCTGCGCCAGGACCGCCAGCCGCTGCTCAAGCTCAACGCTTTCGGTTTGCCCGCCGTAGTGCTGTGCCAGCCGCGTGCTCACACCGGTCAAAATCTGCTGTAGGCGCTCCTGCCCGAGCTGCTCGTCTAACTCTTCCAGCAGCAGCTTGAGCAGTACGTCGTAGCCTTTGGGAAACAGCGCCTGGGCTTTGTTGCTCAGCATGTACAGGTAGGCAGGCCGACCAGTGCCGCGCCGAACCGCGCTCGCAGTGATCAGGCCAGACGCCGTCAGGCTGCTGATCTGCTCACGCACCGCGTTGAGGCTGCGCACGCCAAGCTCGGCTTGAAGCTGCTTGGCGCTCATCGGGCCGTTGTGCTGGAGCAGGCGCAAGATCTCGGCAGCCGGACCGCGCTGTAGATACTGTAAGCTGTCTTCAGTTGTTGGTTTTGCGATCTCCATGTCGAGATGTATTTTAACACTAACTTTGTGAAGAGTCAATTTATACAGCTATAACTGTTTTAATTAAGTTTAAGCCTTTGCAAGGCGGAGTTTTCCTCTGTCCAACGTCAGCCCGATCGGCTATACTGGCGCTACCTGGAGAGGAGCAGTGCTGTGGACGCGGGAGTGCAACGATCAATTAAGGTGTTTATCTCGTATGCTCACGAAGACAAAAAGCTCCGTGACAACCTCGATGATCATCTCGCAAATCTTAAGCATCAAGGTATCATCGAAACCTGGTATGACGGCGAGATTATCGCCGGGCAAGAGTGGGAGCCGGCGATCCTTGAACAGCTAGACACGGCTGACATTATTCTGCTCCTGATTAGCGCAAAGTTTCTAGCATCTGAATACATCAACAGTGTCGAGATGAAACAGGCGATGCAGCGTCACGAGGCTGGCGAGGCGCGCGTGATTCCGGTGCTGCTCAGGCCGGTGTTTTTCAAAGATGCGCCGTTCGCCAGGTTAGAGGCGCTCCCGGTAGACAGCCGCAAGCAGCTTAGGGCGATCACGAAATGGGAGAATCGCGACGAGGCATATGCAAGGGTTGCGGAAGGCATTCATCGGGCCGTCAGATTGCTTCAACCAGAAATACCATCTGACTCGCCGCGCTCCACTGCCCCACTGCCGTCGATCTGGAACGTGCCACACCAGCGCAACCCGAACTTTACGGGCCGCGAAACGCTGCTCGATCAACTCCAAGAATCGTTGTGCTCAGGCCAGGCTACCGCGCTAACCCAGCAGGCGATCCACGGCCTGGGCGGCGTGGGCAAAACGCAGCTTGCCGTCGAGTATGCCTACCGCCACACCGCCGACTATGACGTTGTCTGGTGGATACGCTCGGAGCAAACCGCCACGCTCGCCGCCGATTACGCCGCCCTTGCCCAGAAGCTGAATCTTGCGGAAAAAGACGCGACCGAGCAGGCGCTGGTGGTCGAGGCCGTGCGCCGCTGGCTGGATCATAACTCGCGCTGGCTGCTGATCTTCGATAACGTCACCGAGCCGAAAGATCTTGATCCGTACCGTCCGCACGGCAGCGGTGGGCAGATCTTGATCACGTCGCGCTACGCAGCCTGGCGCGCTAAAGTCCAGCCTTTGGAAGTCGAAGAGCTCGATCGCGCCGAGTCGATCAAGTTTCTTTTGAAACGCACAGGGAAAACCGACGAGGCATCGGCGAACAAACTAGCCGAGTCGTTGGGCGATCTGCCGCTGGCCCTGGAGCACGCTGGAGCCTACGTCGATGCTACAGGCATCGCGCTGTCCGATTATCTCGAACTCTTTGAGAATTACCAGACGCAGCTCTTTGATGAAAGCGAACCAGAAGATTATCCAGTTTCGATCACCAAAACCTGGGATCTGGCCTTTCAGCAAGTTCAACAATCATCGCCAGCCGCAGTAGATTTGCTCAACCTGTGCGCCTTCCTCGCTCCTGACGACATTCCGCTCGACATGATCAAGGAAGGAGCAGAATTTCTGCCAGAAGTGCTGAAAGAGGCGGTACAAAATCCGCTGGCTTTGAACAAAGCTATCGCCGCTCTTCGCCGCTACTCGTTGATCGATCGGGACGACAACATGCTGTCGGTTCACCGCATGGTGCAGGCTGTTACCCGTGATAGGTTGAGCCAGGAAGAAAGGGAACGATGGGTTGAGAGTGCTGTACGATTGGTCAGTAGGAAGTTTCCATTCCATAGCGACGATGTACTAACCTGGGCTGAATGCGCTCGTTTACTGCAACATGCTCTCGTAGCAGCTAATTATGCTGAGACAAGTGCAGTTGCTGCTGATGCTACAGGTCGATTGCTCAATCAAATAGGTTTGTATTTCCAAAGCCGAGTGCAGCTCATAGAAGCTAAGGCAACCTTTGAGAGGGCATTGCGACTTAATGAAGTTGCATATGGGCCTGAGCATCCTAATGTGGGAACCAATATTAACAATTTGGGCCTTGTCCTTCAAGATTTAGGCAAGCTGACAGAGGCACAAACCGCTTTTGAGCAAGCCTTGCGGATTCATAAAGCTGTGTATGGTCCTAATCATCCACAAGTAGCGATATATTTGAGTAATCTGGGTGATGTTCTGCGAGCATTAGGAAACTTTACAAGGGCGAAGACCGCGCATGAACAGGCCTTGCGGATTGATGAAGTTATGTACGGCCCTGAGCATCCAGATGTAGCAAAAGACGTCAATAACTTGGGAGGTGTTCTACATGATTTGGGAGATCTCGTAGGAGCCAAGGCCGCACACGAACGGGCCGTACGGATCGGTGAAGCTGTGTATGGTCCTGAGCATCCAAATGTAGCAATTTGGGTAAATAACCTGGGTAGTGTTCTCAGAGACTTAAGGGAATTAGCAGCCGCGAAAGCCGCGCACGAACGGGCCTTACGGATCGGTGAAGCTGTGTATGGTCCTGAGCATCCACACCTAGCAACGTATATCAACAACTTAGGCCTTGTCCTGCATGATTTGGGAGATTTCGTAGGCGCTAAGATCGCATATGAACAAGCCGTACGGATCGGTGAAGCTGTGTATGGTCCTGAGCATCCAGTGATAGCAATACGACTTAATAACTTAGGTCTTGTTCTCCAACTACTAGGAGATCTACCAACGTCAAAAGCATTACTGGAACGAGCGCTACAGATTGATGAAGTTGTGTATGGTCCTGAGCATTTAGCAGTAGCAAAAGTTGTCAACAACTTGGGAGGTACCCTGCGTATATTGGGCGACTTGACAGGAGCAAAGGCTGCCTATGAACGAGCCCTGCGAATATCCCGACAATTCCTTGGTGACGAACATCCAAATACAATCATCGTGCGGAAAAACTTAGCAGTGGTGGAGCAGGAAATCCGCGAAGCAAATCAGGGCAGGCAGGAGTAGCCGCTAGTTGCGCTCGGCCCGGCGTCAGGTTATGCTACAACCCACAAATCTCTACACAGGAGCGACTATGCCGTTGCGAGACGAACTTGTGCAACTTACCAACGACCTGATCGCGATCCCCTCGGTTTCGGATGATGCCGCCGGACGCACAGCGGTGATCGACTATATTGAAGGCTACTGCCGCGCCTTGCCCGGCGTCTATGTCGAGCGGCACGAGTCGAACGGCTTTCCGTCGCTGGTGGCCGCGTTCGACGAGGAGCGCACTAAGGATCTGGTGCTGAACGCGCATGTGGACGTGGTGCCGGGCCGGCCCGAGCAGTTCGATCCCTTCGAGCGCGACGGCCGCATCTATGGCCGTGGGTCGCAGGACATGAAGGCTGCGGGCGCTGCCATGCTGCGGCTGCTCAGAGAGTTGGCCGAGAGCGGCGCGCGGCCCAATATCGCGTGGCAGTTCGTGACCGACGAGGAGATCGGTGGGGAGGACGGCGCGCGCTACCTGCTTCAGGGCGGCTACACGGCCAAGCTTTTTCTCGCGGGCGAGCCGACCGACCTCAAGATCGTGACGCGGGCCAAGGGCATGCTTCAGCTGATTATCACGCAGCCGGGCAACCCGGCGCACGGATCGCGGCCCTGGGACGGCGCCAACCCGATCATGCCGATGGCCGAGGGCGTGCTCAAGGTGCTTGAGCGCTACCCCACGCCCGACGCGGCGATCTGGCGCACAACCGTCACGCCGGCGGTCTTCCAGAGCGGCGACGCCCATAACCGGGTGCCGGTCGACGCGCAGGTGGTGCTTGATATTCGGCGCGTGCCCGAGGAAGATCCCGATCAGATCCTGGACTTTGTGCAGGGCTGTTTCCCCGAGGCCGCGATCGACTCCAGCAAGCGTGGCAGTCCGCTCGACACGCAGCAGAGCGATGCCGAAGTCATCAAGCTGGTCCAGGCTGTCGAGGCGGTGACCGGCCGCTCCGTCGAGTTTGCCGAGGAGCATTTCGGCTCGGATGCCCGCTACTACAGCGAGGCAGGCATGGCCGCAGTCTGCTTCGGGCCGCACGGCGCGGGCCTGCACTCACACGAAGAGTGGGTCAGCATCGACAGCCTGCTGACGTACTACGAGGCGCTGAAGCAGCTGGCGAGCAAGTATTAAGGTTAGGCCCTCGTTCTTTGGCCCTCACCCCCTGGCCCCCTCTCCCACCGCCGTAGGAGAGGGGGAATGAAGGTACTTGCTTTTGTTCTTTGTCTCCTTGTTCTTTTGTTCTTTTGTTCGTTAGGTTCTTGGTTCTCCATCCCCTGTGTTCCTTTGTTTGCTTGTTCCTTTGTTCCTTCGTCCCCTAGCTATCTCCCTCGATCGGCCGCTCGGCCGCGCCGCGAATGATCGCGAACGTGCCCTGAGCAAGCCCAACCAGCTCACCCTGCTCGTCGCGGACCTCGGCCGTCACTACCGCCAGCCGGCGCCGCTTGCTGATCACGGTCGCCGTGGCCGTGACCTTGCCCTTGACGATCGGCGCGATGTAATTGAGCTTAAGCTCGGCTGTCGTGCAGCGCTGGCCAGGCTCCAGCAGCGTAAATGTCGCCGCGCCCATCGCCGAGTCGGCCAGCGTAAACATCACGCCGCCGTGCGCGACATGTCCTGGATTGTGGTGGGCCTCGTCGATCTCCATCATCGCGGTCACCCGGCCGGGCGCGCGATCGACATAGCGCAGGCCAAGCTGCCAGCCGAACGGGCCGGAGTGCGGATCGCGGGTGGCCCAGCGCTGGAGATTCGCCAGCGCCAGCGCGCGGATGTCGTCGGGCAGCGCGGCCAGCAGCTCAAGCACGTGATCGGCCTCAGGGATATGTGTCATAGCGCAATCGCTCCGAATAGAAAAAGAAAGAGCTCCGGCCAAGCTTGACCGGAGCTCCAGTGTACCCGAAAAGTGAGCGCTACGTGTTCGTCGAACGGCTTACGAGCCGCGAATCGCGCGCAGCATGTTGAGGCGACCGTTGCTCCACCACAGGCCGGTCCCATCGATCGGATCGGCGGTAGTTTCGAGCCGCGTGCGAACCTGAGCGTTATTCAGGCCCAGCGAGCTGACGATACCCGCCACGCCCGCGACATGCGGCGTTGCCATCGAGGTGCCGCTGATCGTGTTGTAGCTGCTGCCGATCCAGGTCGAGTAAACATCGCTGCCGGGCGCGGCAATGTCAACCCACAGACCCCAGTTCGAGTACAGCGCGTCGTCGTCGGCGGCATCGGTTGCGCCGACCGCCAGACAGTTGGTGTAGGCTGCCGGATAGGCGTAGGTCGTGTCGCTGGTGCCGTCGTTGCCGGCGGCGCATGCCAGCAGCGAGCCTCGGCTCCAGGCGTAGTTAACCGCGTTCTCCAGCGTGCTGTTGCCGGAGCCGCCCAGGCTCAGGTTGATCACCTGCGCGCCCCGGTCGGCGGAGTAGATGATACCGTTGGCCACGCCAACCAGCGTACCGCTGCCGCTGTTGTTGAGCACACGCACCGGCAGGACCCGGCACTCGGGACACGTGCCCGCGCCGCCGATCGCGTTGTTGGTGATCGCCGCCGCGCTGCCGGCGACATGCGTACCGTGACCGTGGCCGTCGCTCGGGTTCGTATCATTCTCGATAAAATCATAGCCGGGCAACAGTTTGGCGGCCAGATCCGGGTGATTGAGCTGAACGCCCGTATCGACCACCGG
>DASWTW010000090.1:0-5477 GCA_036401895.1 Herpetosiphonaceae bacterium
GCGTACATTGAGCACCAGTCGGCGATGGCGCTGCTCCAGCGTGATGCTCAGCAGATCGCCAACTGTGCGGAGCTACTGCGCCGTCTGCACAGCGGCCCCGATTTCCCCGTCTTCCCGGATGTCTTTGCGATGATTCAAGAAGGCATCGAGCGATTGACGCGGCTAGAAATTCGGCTGCCCGGCCTGATTGGCGAGCTACTGGCTGCGTTTGAGCCGGTCAGACGAGCGCTTCAGCCACATCTCACGCTGGCGCCCTGTCATAACGATCTGAACCCTGGGAATGTGCTTTATGATGGCACGCAGCTCTGGCTGGTGGATTGGGAAGGCGCGTGCATGGCCGATCCGATGTACGATCTTGCCAGCCTGATCCACTGGTTTGCGCTGGATGCGCGCCAGGAGGCGGCGCTGCTCAAAGCCTATTTCGGGCGCATCCCCAGCCAGCGCGAGCTGGCAAAGCTGACGCTTATGAAACAGGTCTCGTGGTGCTTTCACACGATCGTCTTTTTCCTGTTCTCGTTTGAGGACGCCGGGCTGAACGCAATCGCATCGATCGACCGTGAGCAGCTACCGAGCTTTGTTCGGGCGCTCAAGGCGATCGGTACAGGGGAGCTGCGGCTTCAGGAGGCCGCCGCACGCCAACGTCTGAGCCTGATTATAGCGAAGCAAGCGCTGGATGAGATGCAGCAGCCCGCGTTTAGCCAGGCGCTCGCCTATCTCACGGAAAGATGATCAATAGCCTGTACCAGCGCAGCGGGTCGTATCACTCCTGGAAGGGATCAGCTGTACCAGCATACGCAGCGATCACTTTCATTGCCCGAAATCCTCATCATTTCTGTGCCATTGCGTTTCGAATGAAGAGGACCTTTGCCGACCCGAACAACACAGATCGGAGGTAACATTAAAGGTAGACATCCTTTCGGCAACGTTTCGATCAACGTACAATCTCACCTCCATCACAATCTATGATTTCATTATTCCTGTACATGGCAACCGCCCTGCTTACCGGCATCCAGGTAGTCACCCTGTTCATGTGGGGCATTTGGGGCGCCCCAACCTCGCCATTGCAATGCTTGTCCGCTCTGGGCTCTCTCATTTTGTTTACAGCCTCTTTGCTGATCGGAACTAGCCCTCGCCTCGCTGCTCGCGTGGCCCTGGCCGGCACAGCTATAATATGGCTCTACTACGGTCCTACTATCCCGGCAACCATATCCATGTATCAACAGTTCAGCGGGCGGATAGATGTTCTTGGCCTGCTGATGATCTTCGCACCTTTTTTCTTGCTGATTACCACTACAGGGTATGCGCTGCTGGCCGGTTTTCTTGTTCCAGGGTATATCTCTGCTCCTGCCTGGTTGGTTCCTGAAGTTGTCAAGCCGCGCACATTTGCGATTTTTTTTGGCTTTATCAGTGTCTTGATACTGTCCTGGCTGCTCAATCCTTTCTTGAAGGTCAGCCACAAGACAGTGACACATGATATGAGCTGGCGCTGTGTATCTGATTCGTCATCGCGCTGTGCGGCGGTGATTTTGACATACGTACACTATCCATATCGCTACGAGCGAGTCGAGTCGCCAGCGCTGATCAAGTCCTTGCAGGAGAACGACTCAGCTGCCGTCACGGCCCAATTCGAGATCACTCGCGAGTGGGGCCAGGTGAAGAACTACCGGCTAGAGCGGGTTGAAGACTACTCGCTGGCGCCGGAAGAATGGTCTGGAGGTGGCTATGGATGCTCAAATAAACGCGGCTCTATCCTAACTTGCGCGCCGGGGGAACAGGAATGGGGTGGCCGGTGGTCAGGTGGAAGTGGAGGCTACTCGGGCTCATGTGGCGATGAAGGAGAGCCGCGCTGTGGACACGAAGACGCACGACTCGCGTCGCCATGGGAGGAGTAGGCATCGGCCAGATGCGGCGGCGTTTCCTATCTGGCGGCTTGCACGGCTCAACATCAGGGAGCAAACTCGCAGGTCGCCGAGCGAATAATGTTGCGCTCCCCGTCCGTCCAGTGGTCACGATACCAGGTACACGCTTCAAAGCTATCGTTGAGCGCCGTCATTTTTTGCTGCAACATTGCCCGAAACTTCGCCAGCACCGGCGCGTGCTCGGCGTCGCCCACCAGGTTCTTGAGCTGATACGGATCGGCCTGGTTATCGAACAGCAGCTCCTGACCATCGACGCGGTAGATCGCATAGGTATAGCGCTTGTCACGCAGCGCGCGCCACTCGTGCCCATCTTCCCAGGCAGCAGTCGCGCCGCAGATCTGCATCAGCGCCGCCTCGGGCTCCGGCCCTGCTTGCCCGAGCGCCCAATGACTCAGATCCATGCCTTCCAGATCAGCCGGCAGCGGTGTTTGCAGCAGCGCTCCCAATGTCGGCATGAGATCAACTGTCGATAGGCAGATATCGCAGGTGCTGTCGGCAGGAATGCGCTGTGGCCAACGGATCAGAAGCGGTATGCGACAGGCCTCGTCATAGAAAATATTCTTCGCTCGCCGGCCATGAGCGCCAAACATTTCTCCATGATCCGAGGTAAAAACGACGATGGTGTTAGCGGCTGTGTCGCCGGCGTCCAGCGCGCTGAGCAGACGACCAAAATTCCAGTCGATGCTCGTCACCTGGGCATAGTAGCCGCGTCGCCAGGCTTCCAGCTCGGCGCGATCCTTCTCGCTCAGGCGCGCCCAATCGTCGCAGTACGGCTCGTCGTTGAACGGCTGATAGTTGGGCGGATCGGGAAAGGCCGCGTCTTTGAACAGCTCCCAGAACCGCTGCGGCACGTTCTCAGGCACCCACGGATCATGCGGCGGCCCCCAGGACAGGAACAGCGCGAACGGCTGCCGGCTGTGCGCTGCGCGCCGGATGAAGTCGATTGCAAGATCGGTTTGGGCGTCCGGCTCGTATACATCAGCGCCGTAGAAAAGCTTGTCCGGCGACTCGCGATGATAGTAAGTGCCGTAGTTTTCGTGATGAAAATTATAGGCCATCCACTCGCCGTCAAAGCCAAGGCGGTGTGGGCCACGCGGCACGAAAGAGTTTTTGGGATCGTGGTGATTGCCTAGCTCGTCGGCGTACAGATGCCACTTCCCGATGTAGCCCGTGTGGTAGCCGGCCTCGGTCAGGATATGGCCAAAACAGCGCTGATTGGGATTCATCCGCAGCCCGTTGATCACCATGCCGTGACTCGTCGTGTACTTGCCCGTCAAGAGCGAGGCCCGATACGCGGTGCAGACCGGCGCGGAGGCTACAGCATTCGTGAAGTTCATGCTTTGCGCTGCGAAACGATCGATGTTCGGCGTAATAGCCTGGGCATCGCCGCTATAGCCGAGCGACCGGCAGCGCAGCTGGTCGGGGAAGACGTACACGAGATTGGGCGGTTGCTGCATCTTTCCAACTCCACGGCTCAGATCAAGAGGGTTTAGGGTAGACGACCCTGGCTACTTGCGAAGCAAAAGCCAGATTTCATCCTGTGGAGCGTTGTACCATGCGGAGCAGAGTCTAAGCAAGCGCCACTGGCTCACAGGCCCAAAACCTTGAGCAGAGAATATCCGCGCTCGGGCTGGCTGAGCCGCAGCAGGCAAAGAATCACACCGCCGTAGCCCAGCATCAGATCGGGAGTGAAGATCGCTGGCAGATCAGACTGGCAGACGAGCCGGCCAGCTTGCTCGACGATAAAGCCGTCGAGCAGCCGGGCCTGGGCATACGCCTGATCCAGGTGGGCGCAGTCACCTGTGGCCTGAAACACATCCAGCAAAAAGCCAATGTTGCCGGCCAGCCCGTGACATTGTGTTGGTCCAGACCAGCGAGCGCCACGGCCTACCATTCGCGCGGCGCGCTCCGCCATCGTCGCGGCGCGCTCCGGCACGTCGCCATGTGCCGCCAGATGCAAGAGAAAGCGCCCGATGCCAGCCGCGCCGTGGCACCAGGAGCCGCCCGAGGGATCGCCGCCGGGCTCCCTGGGCCAGATCAGGCCGCTGCCATCGTTCAGCGCCGGCGTGGCCTGAGCCATAATCCAGCGCGCCGCAGCCTGAGCGGCCGTGTGAAAGCGCTCGTCGCGCGTTGCCGCAAACAGATCGAGCAGCGCATCGCCGATCCCGGCGGCTCCATGCGCATAGCCCAGCAAGCGTTTGCCGCTGAGACTGCCATAGTCGAGCGGGAGCGTCCAGCACAGCCCACCGTCGATCGGCTCGGCCAGCGACAGCAGCAGCTCGCCCATTGCCACGGCATGAGCAAGCTGCCCAGGATCGGCGGTGGCCTCCCAGAGCAAGAGATGCAGACGAATGCGCCCAGACGCGCCAGTCATGAGATCCGGCGCGTGGCAGGGCAGCCCTGCCACAGCATGGCAGCGCTCACCGGCAGCAGCGATCAGCTCTGCATCGCCCAGCGCCTGCCCTGCCGCAAAGGTCGCCAGCGCAATGCTGCCCTCGCCGAAGTACAGGCCAGCGAGAGGCGCTTCTGCCGGGCGCGGCGCGCGCAGCAAGGCCGAGATACCCTCCCGCAGCAGCGCCGCATCCTGCGCAGACCTAAACTCCGCAACCAGCACCGCCAGCACCAGCAGTGTGCCGGCGCTGCCTGCATAAAGATCGCGCGACCATATGCCCGCGCCGTGGTAGAGCGCGCAATCCCAGACCGGACCGCGACCATCCGGCAGCCAGCGCGCCGCGGCACACAGCGAGTCGGCGAGACGACGGGCCAGATGACGAAACTGCACAGAGTCGGAGGTTGCGTGCGGGCGCGGAGTCGCGCTGCCGGCGAGCTGCGTCACGCCGGAGCTATCTCCGGCTGCGGCGAGCAAAGTCGCCAGCTCGTGCAGCGACGGACGCGCAGCCGGGTCGGGGAGCAGGCAGCGACTGATGATCGTAGACAGCGCCGGGCTCAGCGTGGGGTTGAGCAGATGGAGCGGCCGGCTGAGCGGCGCGTAGGGCTGCGGCGTAAAGCCGGGCTCAGCGCCGGTGGCGGCGCAGTACAACAGCGCGCCCAGGCTGTACACATCGTCGGCGACACTGGGCGGCGCGCCGCTGGCCTGCTGCTGCGACATATAGCCAGTGGTGCCGCGTCCTGCCGGCGGCAGCGGGGAGTCAAGGCTGTGCGCCAGCTCAAAGTCGATCAGATACACCTGATCGTCGCCGCCCAGCAGCACATTAGCCGGCTTGAGATCGCGATACACAAAGCCCCGGTCATGGATCGTTTGCAGCAGCGCGACCAGCGCACAGCCTAGCCGCACAACCTGCGACTCCGGGAGCATGCAGCCGCGCCGGGCCAGCCGCGCAACATATCCGCTCAGCGGCTCGCCTGGCAAATCTTCCAGCACCAGGATCAGATCGCCCGCGTGCTCGATCAGATCGAACACACGAGGAACGCGAGCATTTGGCGCCAGCAGAGCCAGCACCTCGGCCTCGTGCCGCAGACGATCGCGAGCATCCTGTCCACTGCGGCTCAGCTGAGCGTGGCGCGCGGCACGCTTGAGCACACAGCGGCGCAGCTGCC
>DASWTW010000091.1:0-6816 GCA_036401895.1 Herpetosiphonaceae bacterium
CTGTTCCAGCGCGGCCTGCATCAGCGCGGCGCCCGAGGACGGCAGCCAGTCCGGGCTTTCCTGCTCGAAGACCAGCTCGATGCCCGGGTGCTGGCTGAAGATGTGCCGCACGCCCTCGGCGCGATCGACGTTGTCTTGCAGCCAGCGCGGCCCCATGATCTGCGCTACCGCGCCGCGCCCGCCGATCTGTGCTACCGCGTATGCGGCAGCCAGCTCCGCCCCGTGACGGTGATCGACGCGCACCGTGGCATCGACCTGGCAATCTTGTAGCTCGGCCGCCAGCACCACCACCGGAATACCGGCGCTGCGGGCGCGCGCCACGTGGGTCGCCAGACCAGTCGCGCGGCTCGGGCCGATCAGCAGCACATCGACGTGCTGATCGATCAGCGTGGTGATGGCCTCGCTCTGCTGGTCGAGCGTAGTGCCCGAGAGGAGCGTGAGCTTAACGCCTAGCTCCTCGGCGCGGGTTTCTACGCCATGCCCGACGATCAGCCAGAAGTGCGAGTTAGGGCTTTGAGAAGCATAGCCAATGTGCATCGTCGCGCCTTTCACACAAACAATCGATGATGCCCGGTCCAGGCATCGAACGACCCGAGCAGCGGCCAGACTCGCTTTCAGCCGCTATCATAGCACAGTGCTTCTGCGCTGCTTCAAGAATAAATCCCTTGATCAATGTGCTGAGCAGAGAGGATGCCAGGCGATTGGTTCTTGTAAACTTACCCAACATCTGCTATACTGCTGTTGGGTAAGTTTTGATATATCGTGTGTTGCTTGTACGCTTGGGTTACGAGCAACGGTATACAAGGAATACCAGCAACGATGTCGCATAAGCTCGCAATCATCGAGGATGGAGAGCTGCACCAACCCGGCGTGGCAGCGCCGATCGCGCTCGACTCTCCGGCATGGTTTGCGTGGCTGGAGGACGAGTGCCATCACAGCTTCCACGCAACGCATCCATGCGGTGATTTTACAGCGCGCAAAGAGCGGAAGCAGCGGGGGCAGCTCTACTGGGTCGCCTACCGGCAAGTAAACAATAAATTATACAAAGTCTATCTAGGCAAGTCGACGTGCTTAACCACCGCGCATCTCCGGGCAGCAGCCGAGGCGCTCGCGCACAAGGTGTCGGAGGCGGCGCACCACAGCGGCGAGAGCGGCAACGGCATTCACGCACCGCCGAGCACCTAGATCGACAGCAAGGAGGCAGGATGCACCATGATCTCACCCTATTAATCACGATTACCGTCGCAATCGTGGCGGCGTTCATCGGCGGGTATGCGGCGCGGCGGATTGGCATGCCCTCACTGGTCGGATATTTGATCGCGGGCATCGCGATCGGGCCGTTCACGCCGGGCTTCGTGGGCGACGCCTCGATGATCAGCCAGCTGGCTGAGATGGGTGTCATCTTCATGCTGTTTGGCGTTGGCCTACATTTTTCGCTGAAAGATCTGTGGGCCGTGCGGCAGATCGCCATTCCCGGTGCGGTGCTGCAAATGCTGCTGGCAACCGGGGTGGGCGTCGGCCTGACGCAGCTGTGGGGCTGGTCGCTAGGCGCGGGGCTCGTGATCGGCCTGGCAATCTCGATCGCCAGCACGGTGGTGTTGCTGCGCGGGCTGGAAGACAACGGCCTGCTCAACACCTCGCATGGTCAGGTGGCGGTCGGCTGGCTGGTGCTGGAAGACCTGGCGACGATCGCGATCCTGGTGCTGCTGCCGGCGGTGCTCGGCGAGGCCGGCGGCTCGCCACTGCTGAGCGTGGGCGCTGCGCTGCTCAAGACGGCGGCTTTTGTCGCGGTGATGCTCTTCGCGGGAGCCAAGGTGATGCCCTGGATTCTGACGCGCATCGCCTCGACGCGCTCGCGTGAGCTGTTTATCCTGACGGTCGTGGCGCTGGCGCTGGGCACGGCGCTGGGAGCCGCCGAGCTGTTTGGTGTCTCGCTAGCGCTGGGAGCATTTTTAGCCGGCGTCGTGATCGGCGAGTCGGATGTGAGCCATCAGGTTGGCGAAGAGATCCTGCCGTTTCGCGAGATCTTTGCGGTGCTCTTCTTTGTCTCGGTCGGCATGCTCGTCAATCCGGCGGCGCTGGTGCAGAATGCCGGCCAGGTGCTGGCGCTGACGGCGTGTATCGTGCTCGGCAAAGCGCTTCTAACGATCCTGCTGGGCGTTTTTCTGCCTGCCTCCTCGCGCACCGTGCTGGTCGTCGCGGCCGGGCTGAGCCAGATCGGCGAGTTCTCGTTTATTGTCGGGCAGAGCGGCCTGGCGCTCGGCGTGATCACCGACGAGCAATATGGCCTGATCCTGGCCGGCGCGCTGCTCTCGATCGTGCTCAATCCGCTGCTGTTCAAAGCGATCCCGTGGGCCGAGCGGATGCTTCAGCGTACGCCGGCACTGGCGCGGCTGCTGGATCGTGGCGGTCCGCCGCCGGAGCCGGTGCAGGCAGCGCTGGCGAATCATGTGGTGATCGTCGGGTACGGGCGGGTTGGCGAGCATATCGTCAACGTGCTGGAGCGGCTGGGCGTGTCGCATCTGGTGATCGAGCAGGATGCCGAGCGCGCGGCTGCGTTCAAACAGCGCGGCGTCCCGACGCTGCTGGGCGATGCCTCGAACTCGGAGATTTTGACTCATGCCGGGCTGGAGCAGGCGCGCGTGCTGGTGGTCACGGTGCCTGACGAGACGGCGGCGGATCTGATCGTGGCGGCCGGCCGTCAACTCGCGCCGCAGCTGCCGATCATCGCGCGGGCGGCGACCAGCACCGGCATCGGACGGCTGGCGACCTATGGCGCGCAGACGGTGATTCATCCCGAGCTGGAAGGTGGCCTTGAGGTTGTGCGGCACACGCTGCTGGCGCTGGATTACCCGCTGATCCAGGTGCAGCAGTACACCGATGCAGTGCGGCGCGACGCCTACGACACAACGATCACTACCCACGAAGAGCATCTGATGCTCGACCAGCTGCTGGCGACCGTACGCGGCATGGAGATCGTGTGGCAGCTGGTAACGCCGGGCAGCCCGCTGATCGGGCTAACGTTGGCCGAGGGCAATGTGCGGGCGCGTACCGGCGCCTCGATCATCGCGGTGGTGCGCAACCAGCAGGTGCTGGCGAATCCCAAATCGAGCACCGTCTTTGCCGAGGGCGATCTGGTTGGCCTGATCGGCACTGAGGCGCAGGTCGCCGCCACCGAAGCCATCACCAGCCCCGGCACGGCAGCGCCATCTACACTGGATGATCAGCTCGATAGCTCAGGCCGAGCGCCGGCTGTCGAGCGCGATTCGACGCTGCCGGCCAAGGTTGGAATGTAGGCGGTTTGATCCTTTCAGACCCTGGCTAAGCGAGACTCCTCGAACGCAAGATGCTGCATGACTGTGGCATCTTGTGCTTTTTCTTACAGCCCTGATTGCTTGTGCGCTCCGGTTAAACTTTCGCAGAATCCCCTTGACAACTAACGTTAGTTTCGTTATATTCTCATACACACGTATGCTGACTGAAAAATTCAGCTATTAAGTGATCACGAAGGAATCGACATATGGCTTTGTTTGGCGACGCGCTGATCAACGAGATCGAAACGTTGATTCGCCAGCGCTATCAAACGCTGGGCACCGGCTTAGGTGTGCCGCCCGCGCCGGATCTCGCGGCGCGCTTAGACGAGGATAGCCCGCTGCGCCACGATCTCGTGCTGCTAATCGGCGTGGCGAACGGCGAATATCGCCGGACGGATCTCGCGGTACAGCAGGTTGAGCAGGCACTGGCCCGGCTGCTGGATCTGCTGCTCGGCAACGCGCTGCACAGGAGCCCGATCTATCCCGCGGGCTTCTGGCAGACTGAGATCGGGATTCTGGTCTCGCGGGTGCGCTGGTGGGTCTCGGCCGAGGATCTGATCACGATCAGCAATGCGGCGGCGCTGGCGTTTGGCGAAAACACCCAGGCAAATCGTATGCGCATCGCGCGGGCGATGGACAACGGCGTGCTGGAGTGGGTGCCCGATCCATCCGTGGCTAATCCGCAGCAGAATCGCCGCGTGCTGCGCTCACAGGTGGAGCGTCTGCGCGATCTGAGCCGCCTGCCCGAGTAAATCTCCCAACTGATTAAGGAGACATTTGTGACCACACAATCAAAGCCGTTCACTGCGGCCGAGCTGGGCTTGATGATCGGCTTTCCGCCGCCCGACGATAAACGCGTCACGCACGACAATCAGCTTTTCGGGCCGTACAATCGCTGGAGCTTCCAGAACGAGCTGAAGCTCAATCGCACCGCCGACGTGTGGCGCGGCAGCGGGCCGGTGGCCGAGCTTGAGTATGCGCTGCGCGATCTGGATCATGTAACCTATCAAAACCGCGCCGGTACGCAGTTCACGTTTAGCGACATGGTCGAGCTGAGCTACACCGACGGCATTGTCGTGCTGCATCACGGCAAGATCATCTACGAGCGCTATCTGAACGGCATGCAGCCGCATACGCTTCATGCCTGGGCCTCGTGCAGCAAATCCATGACCGGCACGATCGCCGCCATGCTGGCGCACGAGGGCCTGCTCGATCCCGATGCGCCGGTCGCCGGCTATCTGCCGGAGCTGGCCGAGAGCGGCTTCGGCGATGCCACGCTGCGCCAGGTGATGGATATGACCACGGCGATGCGCTTTCGTGAGGACGCGACCGATCCCGAGTCGGAGAACTGGCAGTACAGCGTGGCTATGGGCTGGCGCGCCAGGCCCGAAGGCTACACCGGCGCGGAGACGAGCTACGAGGTGCTGCCGATTATGCAGAAGGAGGGCGAGCACGGCCTGCGCTTCGCCTACATCACGCCCAACACCGATGTGCTGGCCTGGCTGATTCGGCGCGTCCTGAATCAATCGTTGGCCGACGCGATGCAGGAGCGGATCTGGTCCAAGCTCGGGGCGGAGCGCGACGCCTTCTGGATCGTCGAGGCGGCCACGGTGGAGACTGCCGGCTCAGGGCTGGTCACGACGCTGCGCGATATGGCGCGCTTCGGGCAGATGCTACTGCAAAAAGGCCGCTTCAACGGCCGGCAGATTCTGCCGGTCGCGGTCGTGGAGGACATTCAGCGCGGCGCGGATCAGGCGGCGTTTGCGCGCGGCCCGGCGGCTAGCCCGGCCAACCAGGGCCACTCGTATCACCATCAGTGGTGGATGACGCACAACGAGCACGGCGCGTACTATGCGCTGGGCTACGGCGGTCAGCATCTGTACATCGATCCCACGGCGCAGATGGTCATCGCCAAGTTTAGCTCGTATCCCACGCCGACGCCCGCCGGCAACGAGTTTTATAGCGCCTTCGCCGCGTTTCCCGCGCTGGCCAGGTCGCTGGTGAGCTAGCGCTTACAGCTGGCGGCGCAGATGTGACGAGGCAGCATGGTACATAGCCACGCTGCCTCGTCGTGATTCAAGCGCCGTGCCTGGTTGAGGCGGCTACAGATCGATTGCGGGCACGCCGTGCATACCCAGCAGAAACGAAAGCTCGCCGCCGTGATGCAGATCATGCTCGATCAGATGCCAGATCACCCATTGGCGGCTAAACGACTCGGGCTCGCCTGTGTCGCCCTCGTCGAACGTTTCTTGCAACACCTCCTCTAGATCGGCGAGCGTCCAGCGCTGCAAGCCGGCCTGAAGCACCTGCCATGTGCTTTCCAGCGCGCTCACGATCTCGGCTGCTGAGCGCGCGGGCTCTCCCGGCCGGTCCCAGCTGCCCAGCGCTACCAGATTGTCGCCGCTTTCGTGGAGCACATAGTGCAGCCAGCGGGCCCGCGCGCCGATGATATGCAGCGCGATCATGCGCACGGAGCGTAGATCGCCGCCCGGTCGCAGCTCCAGCTGCTCATCCGAGAGCGGCGCGATCGCGTTGACGAGCAGCTGCTGGTAGGCGTCCCAGCCCTTGTAGAACGGCGCGAGCGTGGAAGGTTGTTCGGTCATGCGGTTGTTCTCCCTATGTTCGGATCAGCACAGCACATGCTAGCACATGCCGGCTAGTACTCACTCAGGACGAATCGCACGCTCAGAATCGCGGTTTTGCGGCAGATCGAGATATCTTCGACGCCACTTGCTCTAGAAGAGGTTAGGACCATAGTACTACATCCTGCGCGGGCAACTGCGGCTACCCTTATGGCACTCGCAATGTAGCTCGCAATCTATTCATGAAGAAATGCTCCCGTTGGCCTAACCGATAATCATAGCTTGCAGGCGCACACTTGCCCTCTTGGTGTGCGCTGCTCAAAGGTATCCAGCGCTCGCTCGCCGCGACCGTCGTCTGGTGCCATGCGCTGCAAGTGTCGTCCCACCTCGCCGAGAAGGAAAGTACGTATGCGTACGAGTGTTCACCGCTGTCTATCCCTGATGTTGCTTGTCGCGTGCCTCCCACTGTGGCCCGCATCCCCCACCAGCGTCTCCGCCGCAGCCGCTCAGACGGCCGCATTGGCTGCGAGCGCTGCGCAACGATCGTCGCAGCTGGCCTCCGCGCCGGCCGCCGCATCGTCCGCAACAGCGACCTCCTGCGCGCTGTATCCGATCGCGCTGTATGTCGGCAGCTTGAACGCCGTTCCGGTGGACACCGAGATTGTCGATCTGCTCAACGGGACCGGGCCAGGCAACTTTGGCTGGCTTACCTGGACCGGCGGCCAGAGCGCGCCGACGCTGGCCACCAGCCTGACTCCGCCCGGCGATAGCCACACCTACACCAATCCCAATAACCCGCAGGACCGTCGCGTCTCGGTGGGCGAGTGGGTACGCGGCACGCCCGGTGTCAGCGCCGGCAGTGCCGTGCGCGCGGCGCTGGCTCAGCTGCTGACGACGGAGGCGAGCGTGCCGGGCTGGGA
>DASWTW010000092.1:0-5400 GCA_036401895.1 Herpetosiphonaceae bacterium
ATGCTTTGAGCGGCGATCTGCTGGGGGCCGAGTTTCCCAACACGCAGCCGTTCTCGGGCACGACGCAATCGGAGGCGCTGCGAGTCGGCGCGTACCAGGAGAACGGCTGGTATGGCGTCGTCTTCAACGTCAGGCCGGAGCGCATCTTCTCGGATCTGCGCGTGCGGCAGGCGCTGGCAAACGCGGTGAATGTCGAGGCCCTGGTGGCCGATGTGACCCAGGGCCAGGGCGCGCCGATCGCTTCGACGCTGGCGCAACAATCCTGGGCCTATCCCGAAGATCTGTCGATCCAGCCGCAAAATCTGGATCAGGCGCGTCAATTGCTGGAAAACGCGGGCTGGATCGCCGGGCCGGAAGGCGTGCGACAAAAAGACGGCCAGCCGCTGAGCGCCCGCATCTGGGTGCGCGGCGACGATGCGCGACGTGTGGCGGCGGCTGAGCAGATCGTCGCGGCGGCTCGTGAGATCGGGATGCAGCTTGAGATCGCGCCGGCCAACTTCGAGACGGTGATCCTGCCCAAGCTCGCGCCGCCCTACGACTTCGACCTGCTGCTCGGGAGCTGGGTCAACGCGCCAAACTCGACGGGCTTTCCCTCCTACCGCTTCTACGATCCCGACGACTACGCGCTCTTCCACTCGTCACGGGTCTGGCGCGGCCAGGGCGATCCACGCACCGGACTGCGCAACGTCGGCGGCTTCAGCAACGCCGAGTACGATCAAGCGGCCGACGAGGAGCGGCGCACTTTCGATCCCGACGAGCGCGCAACCGCAATCCAGGCGGCGCAGACTGTGCTGGCGCGCGAGTATCCCTACCTGCTGCTGTGGTCGGATCAGATTCCGGTGGTGCTGAGCGATAGCGTCAAGAGCCAGGACGGCGAGATTCCGCTCGATACGCCGCGCTATCTGTGGAATGTCGAGCGTTGGTATCTGGAGCCTTAAGCGTCTTAAACAGTAAGCGGGCGTGCCGTGTGGCGCGCCCGCTGCTCCTCTCAATCGCTTGTCTAGACGAAAACGTTGGTCAGCTCGTGCAGTAGCTCGCTTGCGCGCACCGGTTTAATGTTGCGCTCGCGGATCATCTGCTCGGAGACCAGATCAACCAGCGTGCCGGTTGCGCCCGCGCTCATGGCGATCTGGCGAGCGTGCAGCGACATGTGGCCCTGCTGAATGCCCTCGGTCGCCAGCGCGCGCATCGCCGCGATGTTGGATGCCAGACCCGCGCAGGCGCAGAGCTCGGCTAGCTCACGCGCCGACTGCACGCCCAGCAGCTTCAGTGATGCCTGCGCCGCCGGATGCACCTTTGTCGCGCCGCCCACAATGCCGACCGCCAGCGGCAGCTCAAGCTCACCTACGAGATTGCCCTGCTCGTCGCGGTACCACGTGCTGAGCGATGTGTAGCGGCCATCGCGCGCCGCATAGGCGTGTGCGCCTGCCTCAACCGCCCGCCAGTCCTGGCCGGTCGCGATCAGCACCGGATCGATGCCGTTCAAAATGCCTTTGTTATGCGTCGTCGCGCGGTAAGGATCGACTGCCGCGAAGGCGTAGGCATGCAGCATGCCCTCGATCACCTCTTCGCCGCTCATGTCGGGCCGCGCCAGTGCCGCCGGCGTGATCACCGCCGTCGCTTTGGCCAGCCGCCGGTCGGTCAGGTTGGAGAGAATACGCAGGTAGGCTCGGCCACCGGTCAGCCGCTCCAGCATCGGCGCGACCGCCTCAGCCATCGAGTTAATCGCGTTGGCTCCCATCGCATCCAGACAATCAACAACCAGATGCACAACCAGCATCGGGCCGGTTGGCGAGGTCGGGAAATAGTGAACCTCAAGATCTTCCGCGCCGCCGCCAAGCTTGACCAGCGATGTGCTCTGGGCATTGGCCAGCCCTAAAATCTCGTCGCGCTGCGAGAGAATAGTCTCACGAGCGGTATCGGCATCGGCGATGTTGACCAGCTGAATCTGGCCGATCATCAGCGAGCGCGTGCTGGATGTGGTAAAGCCGCCCGACTCGCGCACCAGCTTGGCCGCGAACGACGCTCCCGCCACAATCGACGGCTCTTCAACCGCCATTGGGATCAGCTTGTCGCGTCCATTGATGCGAAAGTTCGTAGCGACGCCCAGCGGCAGCTCGAACGTTCCGATCACATTCTCGATCATTTTATCGGCACGCTCCACCGAGAGAACGCCATTGCCGCCACGCAGCATGGTCAGATCCGTCTCGTTCAAGCCGTCGAAGGACTTGACCTCTTGCAATCGCTGCTGGGGCGACAACTGGTAAAACCCAGCGATGCGCGAGTTTTTAGTGCCCATAACATTTCCTTTGTGAACAAATGCACACGTAAATCTGGATTCATTGTACCAGTGAGATGTTTCCAGACCGCCCAAAAAAGCTGTCAAAACCTCTCAAAGAGGCGCAGGAAGCTCTCTCAGAGGCAGTTGCAGCCTCGTTCCGGGCGTGGTAGGATCGCCACATGCAGATCTACCGCTTGTTCCGTATGCTGATGCTAGTCGTTCTCGCGACGCTCTTTGCGGGGTGCGCCAGCGGACCACCTCCGGCCCTACCGACCCCAACGCCCATACCGCCAGCGCCTGTTTTGTCGATCGCCGATGTGCTGGCGGAGCCACAGCGCTGGAGCGGACAGGAGATCGTTGTTATCGCGCAGATGGGGACGCAAGGAGCAGAGCAGGTTTTGGCGGTCCGCTCGGGAAGCGACGATTCGGCAACGTTGCAGCAAGATCAGGCGATCTGGCTCGCCGAGCCACCGCCCGCTGAGATCGGCAGCCAGATCCGGGCGGGCGATAACATCGTCAAGATTCGCGGCCGGCTCAGCCCGCCGGGAGCTTTTGGCCGCGATCAGCAATTCCCCTACCAGATCAGCGCCGAGCAGATCGACGTGCTGGCGCCGGAGCGCACAACTCTGGCCAATCTGGCGCAGAATCCACAGGCGCTGGATCGGATACTCCTGACCGTGGAAGGAACGCTGCTCGCACAGCAAAACTCGGCCCTGCTCACGGATGAGGTCTCGGAGGGCGGCGTGCCCACAGGCCAGCATCAGATCAAGCTGAGCCGCACAACGATCGATCGCGCGGTGTTTGACAAGCTCAACAGCTCGGGCGAGGTACGCTGGGGCCAGGTCCAGGTAATCGGCTGGTGGCAAGACGCCACGCTAACGCCGTTTAAAATCGAACTGGCCCAACAAGATTAGCAGCCGATCCGACAGATTTTCACAGGGCTATACGATCAGCCAGGGTAGATCCGCATGACAGGCCGATGCAGCGGGCAAAAGTCAATCTTCCATAAAGACGAAGAACGATAGGTCATAGTGCGCATTCAGTACCGATGGTTTATTGCCGACCTCCGCGCAATTAGGTATCCTACATCACGTACCAAGTGTTGTAGAGGAGCAGCACCTAGCTACATCGCACTTCGTCGCACTCACGTTTTACTACATCGTTGCATAGGGTTTTACAGCGTTTCATAACTTACATCACAGCCACGCGGTAGAACCTTCATCTTAGCACGTTGCACTTACATCGCAATTCTTCGCAGCTACATCGCAGCCTCTGCTCCTCTGCGAATCTTTGTTCTCAGCATTCCCAATTCACTTGTACACATAGAGCAAAAGCAGGCATCAGTGATGCCTGCTTTTGTGTGCTATGCGTTAAGGCGTGAGCCGTCCGCGCTACGGCTGTGGCGGGTTCGTCTGCAAAAACGCGATCAGCGCGTCGATCTCGGTCTTTTTCAGCTCAAGATTCGGCATCTGCGTGTTGGGCCGGATCGATTGAGGATCTTTGAGCCAGCTTTCCAAAAACACCGGATCGGCACGGTAGTAGGTGAGATTTGGCCCAAACTCGGCAAATTGCGAGCCGACGTTTGCCTGGGCATGGAGATGACAGGTCGCGCAGCCCTTGGCCATAAACAGGGCTTTGCCATACGCGGGATCAGCCGACACTGTTGTGGGCGATGACGAGGCGGCGACCCGCGCGGCTGACGTATCAGGCGTGGACGACCAATGCACCGCGACTATAACCAGCGCCGCGACCACCCAAATACCCAGTGTGATCAGATGTTTGCGCATCGGCGGAGCTCCTTTTGTCTCGACACGTCAGCGCCAGGCGCGATCAAGATACGCGGCCATGAACCGGCTGTGGCTCTTTGGGAGAGCGATCTCGGCCAGCCAGCAGCCGCGCTAGCGATTCGCGCTGGACCAGCGCCGTCAACGCCAGCGCGATCACCAGCGCCAGCCCTGTGATCCACCACACGCGCGTCGGTCGGTCGCTGAGCGCAGGGACAGCGGCAGGCTGCGTTTGAACACCGGCGGTGGCCTCGTTTGCAGAAGACTTGACCGTCGCTGCCGCAACTGTGAACGCGCCAAGCTTGGTACCTTCAAACGGCGGCGGGATGATTTCGATGTCCCAGGAGCCAGACGCAGGGAAGATGACATCGACCACGTAATGACCTACCGGCCCATCTTTGTGGGCATTGCGCTCAAGCGTTTCGCCGGTAGCGGTGTTCTTCGCCATGAGAATCGGTAGCATCTCATCGCCGCCCCACTTGGTCGTGTCGACGGGCGTTACGCCGTGCTGCCGGACCATAAAGCCGAGACTGATCGCTTGCCCGGCCTGGATCTCGGAGGGCAGCGCGTCGAGCGTGACAACCGCCCAGCCTCCGGCGAAAGCTGGTGTGGACAGCGCCAGCAGCGCGATCAGCGCCGCGCAGAGTCGCCAAAACGATCGCCATATCATACAAACCTCCTTGGTGCTGCTCCCGACTGTGCGCCGGGTCAGGTTCTGTGCTTTCCCTAGATACACCGTGAGCGCGATTCAGGTTCCCGACTTTGAGGCACCCACTCAGCGCAGCGACTCGGCCACGCGGATCGCTTCGGCCTCGGGCAGATCGGTTTCGATGCGGTAGGTAACCTCGCCCTCGGTCCAGACCAGCACATTGCCGTCGACCATCCGGCGCATCACGTCGCGGCCCGAGCGTGTGATCAGCAGATGTTCGCCCGTGCCCCAGATTGCGGGCCGGCCATTGACCATGACTGACTTGATCGTCTCGGGGCGGCTCTTCTCGGCGTACGGCCCCGGCGAAAACTGATACATGCTGAGCCGAACGCGATCGGGCTGCTGGTCGTCGAGCCAGATGAAGATCAGCACCGGGCCGCCGAAGTCCTGCAAAAACACTTTGTCGGGCGCGCCAAGATCGGCGGGATAGCTCGGCAGGCGGATCGGGAAATCAACGCGAGCCTGAGCGGCGTCCAGTGTGGTCTCGCCCTCAAGATCCAGGATCGAGCTGAGCGGAGTCGGGCGCGGCGTGACCGTAGGCTGTGTGCGGCTCGGCTCGGCGGTGGGCGGCGGCGTGACCGTGGGCTCGACCAGGGTGATGCGAACGGCGCCGATGCGCAGCACCT
>DASWTW010000093.1:0-2024 GCA_036401895.1 Herpetosiphonaceae bacterium
AATCACCACGCTGCGACCACATGACAGGCAGCGCTATAGTGGGCTGGAAAATCAGCAGACGGTCTTCGTGTGGGGCACGCTGCGGCAGGAAGATGCAGGGCCGATGCTGGTAGCAGAGACGATCTATGCCGGCACGCGCGCCGACTATCTTAATGATCAACGCGTGCTGCGGATCGTGTCATGGATCTTCATCGGCTTAGGTCTTGGGCTGGCGGCGCTCTTTACCTGGATTTTCACGCGCTTCCTCAAGCCGATCGCTGCCGACAGCACAAGCAAACGCCAGCGTCGATCTTCTCGACGCCGGCGCTAATGTGTGGAAAGCGTAAACGCGCTTACTTGCCGAACGAAGCCTGCCAGGTCAGCGGCCCGACGATGCCGTCCTGCACCAGGCCGTACTGCGCTTGCAGGCTCTTGACCGCCGCCTCGGTGCCGGAGCCGAAGACGCCGTCGACGGTGATACCAAGCAGAACCTGCTCGCCGCGCACAGCCTCGTTGTTATCGCCGTTGCGCACCGTGGCGATCAGCTTCGAGAAGGTGTTCGGCCCAATGACGCCGTCGACGGTCAAACCGTTGGCGCTCTGGAACGAGCGCACGGCGGACTCGGTGCCGGAGCCGAAGATGCCGTCGGCGGCGATGTTATAGCCGCGATGGCGCAGCAGATGCTGGGCGGCTCGAACGTCGGTCCCGGTGCTCCCGTTGCGCAGCGTCGGCCAGCTGGGCATGGGCAGCGTGCCGCCACCATCGATCGTGCCGACGACCACGTTATCGTAGTAGAAGGTCATCATGTACTGCCAGGTACGGCCGTTATCGGCGTACCACTTCGAGCCCCACTGGCTCAGGTACGTGCCGACGGTCCAGCCGTGATTCTGGCTGCACTGGCCGGTCGTGCGGCTGCTGTTGTAGCTGCCCGCGCAGTAGTGCGCCTGGAAGATCTGGCCGTTGCGCGTGATCTTGTAGTTCCAGGTCGCGTCTACGGCGGCGTTGGTGCTGGCGTACGAGACATTGGGGTTGTAGACTTGATCCGAGGTGTTATCCTTGACATCATAGCCGGAGCCGGGATACTTCGCATAGATCGTCCAGTACCAGCCGTAGATCTTGACCGGCAGCGCACCGGCCTTCAGCGACTCGCTGTGCCAGCTGGGAATCCACTCGCTGGGCAGCACGTGCTTGACGTAGGTCTTGAAATCGACCGTATCGGTCCGGCCCAGGCTAACGCGCCGCACGCGGATCGTCGAGGGCGGCGTAGTGTGCGTGGCCATCGTGCCGACATCCGGCATGACGTTGTCGGGGCCGAGCGTCTGGGCAGCGCCGCTCTCCATGCGATGCGGCTGTACGTCGATCACCTCGGGCGTGTCCTGGGCGGCGCTGCTATCCGAGAGCGGCGCGTCGATCTCCAGCGTGTCGTTAGGATAGAGCGTGGCGTTGCGCAGCGTCCAGGTGCGATAGCCCTTGGCTTTGATTGTAACGTTGAGCTTCACTTTCTCAGGGGCTGATAGATTGTCGAGCAGCAGCGTGCCACTGCGATCGGTGGTGCCCGCGAGATTCAACGGCTTGATCGAGACCGAAGCGTTGGCGATCGGAGCGCCGTCTGCGGTGTGAACCGAGAGCTTGATGCCGGTTGAGATCGTTGGGCGATTGGGCGCGGCGACCGCAGCAGTCGCGTCAAGAATCAGCGGCGCGATCAGCGCGACGATCGCGGCGATCAACGTCAGTGTGCGGATGAGCAGGCGATGCATAGTTTAGAATTCCCCAGATACGCGTAGAAACAGATCACGAGCGTGGACGAAGCGAGACGCTGGAGGGAAACGTCGCTGTGAACAAGGTTTGACGATTTTCTCTCCCGGCGGCGGTGTTCCTTTCGTAAGCTAGGTCATGATGACTCACGACGGCGAGCAGTCGCTGCTGCACTACTCACGCTGCGATCATCCTGATCGCTACTATAGGCGCTCGGTCTCAAAATCAGTTGAATATGTGCGCGCTATATCTTAAAAAATTCTTTAAATTTGGTCAAATTAGAGAGAACC
>DASWTW010000094.1:0-10750 GCA_036401895.1 Herpetosiphonaceae bacterium
GGATTGGCAAAACTCGTTACACTTTCGTTTGTGGATCGGCGGCAAGCGCATCGAGCGTGAGCTCAGGACTCACCTCGTCGGCCCAGACCTGAAGCTGCTGGAAGTGCGCGCTGCCAAAAACGGTCGCCCACGCACCATCGACCGCATCCCGGCCTGTGGCAATAACCATTCTACCGGTGCGCGGCTGATTGTGCCGGGCATCAAAGGTGCGCCACGCACCGTCGAGCCAGACCTCGAACCAGGCGTGAAAATCCATCGGCGTGGGCGGCGGCTCGACGCCAATGTCGGGCAGGTAGCCACAGACGTAGCGGGCCGGAATATTCAGCGCGCGGCAAAAGGTGATCGCCAGGTGAGCGAAGTCGCGGCACACACCACGTCGCGCCTCGTAGACCTCGACGCTGTCGGTGCGCGCCGTCGAGCCCGCGCCATACTCGATGTTGGCGTGCATCCAATCACAGACCGCCTGCACCTGCGCCCAGCCGCCCTGGACATGGCCGAACAAGCGCCAGGCTTCGTCGATCAGCCGGTCGGATGGGCAGTAGCGCGTCGGCCAGAGATACGAGATCACCTCGCCGGGCAGCTGCTCGATCGGCGTTTTGGGCAGATCGGGAAAGATCGGATCGGGCGGCGACGGCACCGCGACCAGCGCATCGTAGCGCAGATGGAACGGCCCCGGCGGCGCGACGACGCGCCATACAATCGAGCCGTAGCCGTCGCGAATGCGCTCGATCACCGCCGGCGGCTCGATCACCTGCGTCGATTGCAAAACATGCTGTTCGCCGCCGTCCGGCACCTCGATCACAAACAGCATCGGCGTGGGATGCTCGACCTCGTAGCGCACATCGCAGCCGACGCGGACATGCAGCAGGCCGTCTGAGTTACGTTGTTCCAAGATTATGGCTCCGCCTTTGGGAGAACCGAGAACCTAGAACCTAGGATCGGCCTTGTTCTTTGTTCCTTTGTTCTCTTGTTCCCTTGTTCTTTATTATGTCACCCTGCATTGCTGCTGCTGCTCGGGCTGTTCGCCGTCATGCCTGGGCGGCGACAGCGGCTTCATCACCAGCAGCAGCTCATCGTCCACGGTCTGCTCGTCGGCGAGCCGCACCTGTACCGCGACACCAAGCTCGGTATCGGCCTGTCCCTTGAACACGCCGCGCGTCGGCGGCACGTCCGCATAGTCACGTCCGATCGCAACCCGAATATGGCGATCGCCGGCGAGCAGATTATTGGTCGGATCGAAGCCGACCCAGCCGAGCTGCGGCAGCAGCGCCTCAACCCAGGCGTGCGTCGCGTCGGGCGCGCTGCTCGACGTATCGTCGCGCTGATGATACAGGTAGCCGCTGACATAGCGACACGGAATGCCCAGCTCACGGACCAGCGCCAGCATGATATGCGTGTAGTCCTGGCAAACACCCTTGCGCTGCTGAAGCGCCACATCGATCGGCGAGTCGACGCGCGTGCTCTGCGGCGTATAGGTCAGCGCGGCGTGCAGGCGCTCCGAGATCTCACGCAGCAAGCTCAGCGGATCGTCGCGGCGGGTGATCTCCAACTCCTGAGCAAACGCGCGCAGCAGCGGCGTCGAGCGCACAAACTGGCTGGGGATCAGCGTCTCGACGTAGTCGCCCTCGTCGGCCAGCGCGTCCAGCGCAGCCCAGGCGCCAGGATCGAGGCGTGTGGTAGGCGGCGCGGCGGTCGTCGTCACCAGCGCCTGGGCGGTGATCGTCAGCTCACTGTGCGGGCGCAGCACATCGAAGTGATGCACGATATTGCCGAGATAGTCGCGGCTGGCGGTAATGCGCGTCACCGGATCAGTCGTCAGCTCAAACGACAGGCAGTGCTGCATATCGTCGCGGCGCGGCTGCATGCGAACTTCCATCACGCTCTCAGTGATCGGAGTGCTGTACCGAAAGCGGGTAACATGGCGAACGGAATACATCATTTAACAACTCGTCGCAGCATTATGGTTGAACACCGGCATTTAAGAGGCCAGCATCGCCTGGATCGGCGGCTGAAAATAGGTTTCGTGCAGCAGCGTATGCAATTGCCTGAGCTGGCGCTGCACATCCTGCAAAAAGAGCAGCAGATCGCCGGCCATAATCTCGTCGATCTGCGCGTAGTCCAGAGTCGCGCGCATCTTCCCGGCCAGACGATCGATCGGGCCGTTTTTGCGCGAGTTGGTCAGCTCGGCGATCGATTGCAGCGTGCCCTGGAT
The DNA here is from genome assembly GCA_036401895.1 of Herpetosiphonaceae bacterium. Lineage (GTDB taxonomy): Bacteria > Chloroflexota > Chloroflexia > Chloroflexales > Kallotenuaceae > LB3-1. The sequence goes on from DASWTW010000094.1 coordinate 2,213, forward strand.
GCGATCGGCGGCGAAGCGCACCGAGTGCGGAAACTTGGCGCTGAGCAGCAGAAAGCCCGCGATGCGCTCCGGCTGCAAGTCGGCGGTGTAGACCTGGCAATAGGCTTCGAAGGCCGTACGCGATTTGAGCAGGCTGACCTGATCCAGATACGCGCTGACGAAGCTCTCGGGATCGGCCGGGTCGCGCTCGCCGAAATAGGCGTTCAAGAGCGTGATCGTGGCCTCGGCGCGCTCCAGGAACCGCCCGACCTCCACAAAATGCCAGCCCTCATCCTGGCGCATCGTGGCCTCGGTGATGCCGTAAAACAGCTGCGCGCCTTCCTTGATCCGGCGAAAAAAGTCGTGCGTCTGGCCGCCCCACACATCGTCGATCGTAGCGCCGCTGACCTCAAGATACAGCTGGTTGAGCTGCTCCCACATCTCGGACGACAGCTGATTGCGCACCTCGCGGGCGTTGCTGCGGGCCTGTGCCAGAATCGCGATGATCGACTGCGGCGTGTCGCGATCGAACAGCAGCGTCTGCACGATCTTAGCCGGCTCGCCGACCGTGCTTTCGGGCAGACTCACGGCCAGGCTGCGCAGCAGACGATTCCAGCGCAGATCGGCGTGGGCGGGCGCTTGATCCAGCATCAGCACCAGATCCACATCGATCACCCGCGCGCTGTGCTCGACCCGCTCCAGGTAGCGGCTCATCCAATACAGGCTACTTGCAACTCTACTGAGCATGGTTCCTCGTTTCCCATTTCAGGACGATCGCGCTGCTCGGACGATCACTGATCGACAACCCAGGTATCTTTGCTGCCGCCGCCCTGCGACGAGTTGACCACCAGCGAGCCGCGCTCCAGCGCAACACGCGTCAGGCCGCCCGGCACCAGCATCGCCTCGCCGCTGAACAAAATGTAAGGCCGCAGATCCACATGCCGCGCCTCAAACTGCCCGTCGATAAAGCATGGCGCGCGTGACAACGCCAGCGTCGGCTGCGCGATGTAGTTGCGCGGCTCGGCGATGATGCGCTGCCTAAACTCTTCGCGCTGCTCGGCGGTGCTGTGCGGCCCGATCAACATGCCGTAGCCGCCGGACTCGCCGACCGCCTTGACGACCAGCTGATCCAGGTTTTCCAGGACATAGCGCCGCTGCGACTCGTCGTTCAGCAGGTAGGTCTCGACATTCGGCAGGATCGGCTCTTCGCCGAGGTAGTAGCGGATGATCGCCGGAACATAGGCGTAGAGCGCTTTGTCGTCGGCAATGCCCGTGCCGATCGCGTTGGCCAGCGCCACGTTGCCGGTGCGGTAGGCGTTGAACAGCCCGGCCACGCCCAGAATCGAGTCGGGGCGGAAGACCAGCGGATCGATAAAATCGTCGTCCACGCGGCGATAGATCACGTCCACGCGGCGCAATCCGGCCGTGGTGCGCATGTAGACCACGTCGTCATGGACCAGCAGATCGCGCCCCTCGACCAGCTCGATGCCCATCTGGCGCGCCAGATAGGTGTGCTCGAAGTAGGCCGAGTTGTACACGCCCGGCGTCAGCAACACGATTGTCGGATCGGCGGCCGAGGTGGGAGCGAGCTTGCGCAACGTTGCCAGCAGCGCCTGGCCATAATGATCGATCGGACGCACGCCGGAGTTGCGGAAAAGGCGCGGGAAGACGTGGCGCAGCACCTGGCGATTGGTCAGCATGTACGAGACGCCGCTGGGCACGCGCAGATTATCTTCCAGCACCGCAAAGCGGCCATCCGGCAGCCGCACCAGATCCGTGCCCACGACCGACACATAAATATCGTGCGGCACGCGCAGGCCGCGCATCTCGCGCCGGTAGTGACGGCAGGAGTAGATCAGCGCGCGCGGCACGACGCCCGCCGCTAGAATGCGACCATCGTGATACACATCCTTGAGAAACAGATTCAATGCGGTGATGCGCTGCGCCAGCCCGCGCTCGATCGTCGCCCACTCGGCGCCGGGAATCAGACGCGGCAGCAGATCGTGGGGGATGATGCGCTCGGTGCCCTGCTCGCGGCCATAGACCGTAAACGTTATGCCCTGGTTCAGAAACGACAGCTCGGCGGCCTGCGCGCGCCGCTGAAGCTCAGCGCCGGGCAAGCTCAAAAGCCGATCATACAGCGCCGCGTAGTGAGGCCGGGCGCAGCCATCCGCCATAAACATTTCATCGTAGGCCGTATCAAGCTCATAGCTGCTAAACGACGCCGGCGATGTAGGCGAGCGTGAAGATTCGAACTCGGGCACGGGCACCTCGCACACGCATAAAACAAAATCACCCTACACCACAGTGTAGGGCAGCATTGCCAGCTCTCGGGGATCTTTGTCGATCGTCTTGCAAAATGTGTTCCAATGATACCTGGATGCGACGAATCCCACAAGCGCCGCCTGAGCCGCGATTCTCGTCTCACTCAGACAATCGCCGTGCTGCCGTAGCATGCAGCAGATTGAAGCGCGTCGTCGACGGTCGACCGTCGCCGCCGGTCTCGAAGGCGGAGGGCACCGCCGCTTGGAGCCAGCCCGCGCGCCCATCCGGCAACCGCACGCGATACCACAGCACATACGCCTCAGCGCCGGTCGCCTCGGTCGCTTCCGGGCCGGCACGCAGCTCCAGCAGTATGAAGCGCGCTCCCGGCTCCAGCCCGATCTCGCCCTGCGCTTGCTGCGGTGTGCCATCCTCCGCTGGTTGCGCCCACAGCGTCACGCTCGACGCAATCGGCTGTGCGGCCACGACGACCTCGCCCAGATTGCCGGCTGCTGCCGGAAAGGCGCGGCGATTGATCACATGCGTCGGGTTGCGCCAGCCAAGCGCGGTCGGCAGATCCGGCGCGTCGATCGGCCAGTAGCCGGGGCCGGGCGCGCAGTTGGGGCCGCAGCGAAAAGCGTAGCGCGGACGATCGCCGTTGACCTCGGCGGTGGTCAGAAACGTGCGCATCTCGAAGTGAAGATGATTGGGAACGTCATCGCCTCGCCGCAGCACGGTGCCAAGCGGCTGGCCGCGCACCACTGGCTCGCCGACCGCGACCGCCAGCCCCGGATCGAGATGACCATACATCGAGTACAGCTCATCGGCGTGCCTGACGATCACGACGCGACCGGGATAGTTCGAGCCCGCGTAGACGATCTCGCCGTCCGCCACTGCATACACGCCCGCACCGGCGGTATCACCTTCCAGCGCATACCAATCCTCGCCGGTATGCCAGTAGCCGGGGTTGTACCAGGTGTTCTCGGTGATGTAGCCGTGCCGAATAAAGAATCCATCGCCCAGCGCGCGCTCGGGCAGCCCGATCGGGTAGCTCCAGGCGGCGGTGAGAGCGGGCGCAGGCGTGGCTGTAGCAGTGAGCGTCGGCGCGGTGGTCGCAGTTGGGGCTGTGGTTGGCGGCAAAGGTGTTGTGGTCGGAGGGGCCGGCGGCGGGGTTGCAGTGGTCTCGGCGACGACGATCGATGTGCTGGTCTGCGCCGGCGCGGAGCCAGGCGCGGCAGTGGCCGGCGCTCGCGCATCTTCGATCGGCGAGGCGCACGCTGCCAGCAGAAACAGCAACATCCAGATGCTCGCTCTCACAGTTGAATCCTCTCAAGGCTAAGGATCAACCATGATCGCACTTCCGTCAACCTGCTCACGCCGGACGAAAAGTGATCGACTCAGGCCGCTACAGCATCCAGCGTAGTCTGCACGCCTTGGGCGCTCACTGGCTGACTGGTCGCCTGAGCCGGCAGCGTAAATCGAACACAGGCGCCTGATGCTGCCTGACGGTTGCGGAACGTCACCGAGCCATTGTGCAGCCGAGCAACACGAGCCATCAGCGCAATGCCTAAGCTCAGGCCATTCCGCGATTGAAGCGCGCTTATGAGCTGCCTGCCGTCACCGCGAGCCAGCTCGCGATTGAGCTGACCCAGCAGCGACGGCGAGAAGCCCGCGCCCGAGTCTTCTACGCTCACAATCACAGCGCTGCCGTCGTGCGCTGCGGTTATGGCGATGCTATGCTCGCCCATGCCGAGTCGCCGGATCGACTCGCGGCTGTTGTAGAGCGCGGCCAGCAGCGCAGCCAGCAGGCTTTTGGCGTCTCCACAGATCTCTAGCGGCCGGGGACAATCGACCGTAACGGTAATTCGCTCATTGTTCGTGCTGCCGGCCGTGATCCAGTCGGCGACTTCTTCCAGCAGCAGATCCAGCCGCAATGGAGCCGGATGGATTCGCCTGATTTTCGTGTTTTTATCGAGCAGGCCCAGCAATTGCTCCGCCCGCATAAACACGCTCAGCTCGCCGATCGTTTGGGCGAAGTAGCGCATAGACAGCGCCTGCGCGACAGGATCGGTGACGCCGCGCCGGCTCAGGCGAAACATTCCTTCCAGCGAGCTGACATAGTTCATCAGCCGGTGGCGCAGGTCTTCCCGCAGCATGTGCTCTTTATCTTTAGCTGAACGCTGGCGCGTAGATGCTTCGTCCGTAGCCGTTGCCGGATCGGCTGGCTTGACCTGTCCCAGCACGGCGCGAATGTCGGTGGCCGAGAACGGCTTCGCGATCAGCTCAGCGCCGAGCGCCAGTACCTCGCTGCGTTGACTCGCGTACATCTGCCCGGTGATCAGGATCTGGCGCACTGTGGGATACTGCTGCTTGACCTCCCGCAGCAGCGTCAGGCCGTCCAGCTTCGGCATCTGAATATCGGCGATCAGCAGGTCCGGCACCTCGTCCTCCATCGCGACGATCGCCTGCTCGGGATCATCAAACCAGGTAACCTGGTGTCCATCCTGCTCAAGAATCTGCGCTAATGCCATGCCGATCAGCGGCTCATCGTCCACCACGACGACACGCAGCGGCCCATCGAGCTGCCGGTATGCCGGAGCGGCCGGAGCGGGCATCTCCGCTCCCGCCGGAAAGCTGATGCGCATGGTCGTGCCCTGCTCCGCGCCGGACTCGATCTGGACTGTGCCGCTGTGGCTCGTCACGATACCGTAGGTGATTGCCAGGCCCAGCCCGTTGCCGCCGATCGTCTGCTGCGCGAAATGTTTGGTTGTGGTGAAGGGCTCGAAGAGCTTGGCGCGAATGTCGTCAGGAATGCCCTGGCCGGTGTCCTGCACGCTGAGATGGATCGTCTGCTGCTCCTGCCACAGCCGGATCGTTAGCGTGCCGCCGGTGGGCATCGCGTCCAGCGCGTTGGTGACGAGATTCAGCACCGCCTGCGAGAGGAGGCCGACATCGCCAACCAGCGGCGCAACCGGCGACAGCTCTTTGATCAGCCGGATCTGCTCGTTGCGGAAGCGGCCTTCAAGCATCGCCAGCACGGGATCGATCGCATCCTCGATCTGGACCAGCTCACGGCGCGGCTCGATCTGGCGGGTAAAGGTGAGCAGGCCGTGGGCGATGCTGCCCCCGCGCTTGGCCGTGGTGCTTACAATGTTCAGCGCCCTGCGATGTACGTCAATATCAGATTGCGGCGCGGCGGCATCGGCGGTATTGCAGATGATCGCCAGAACGTTGTTGAACTCGTGGGCCACGCCCGCCGCCAGCGTGCCGACAGCCGCGAGACGTTCCGCGCGAATCAGCTGCTCTTGTGATGATTGTATATTATTGATCAGACGAGCCTGCATGACGGCCAGCGTTGCCTGCGCGGCATAAGAGTTAAGAAATCGGGGATCGAACGCGCTTAACCTGTTTTCTTGCAGAACCACCACCATCGCGCCGACAATCGCATCTGAGGTATGCAGTGGAACCAGGAGCACCGGCAGCTTGCAATGCTTAGCAAACGCTGGCTCTTTCTCGATACGCCGGATCTCGCGCGGCTTACTGAGCGCATACAGAAGCTCAGGCTGAGCACAAATAGCGTATAGATCCTGTGGGTCATGGCGGATAACCATAACCGGCTCATTGCCCGCCTCTTGTCCAAATAAAACCACGCCCGCGCGTTCGATCGGGAAGAGATGCCAGATCTGCCTTAGAAGCAACTCAAGCTGCTGCCCAACATTGGTTGTAGCCAGCAGATTACTCATCGCTTCTTGAATCTGGAGTCGATGCGTGGATGCCTGATGCACATCCGCGTCGGATCGCACAGACCAGTACATCGTCGCCAGCAGCGCTAAACCTAAAGCAAAGGCCGGTGTGCTAACAAACCATAAGACCCCCAGCACAACACCGCTCACGAAGAGGGTCACATCAATATAGGTAAATACGCCCAGGATATTCTCCCGCCAGTGTTGGAAGCTGTACTCAGCAGGATCAGACAACGTAATAACAGTTCCTAACAATCCTGTCGAAACACCCATATAACATACACCGACGAACCCGATCCACGCCAACTCCATCCAAGACTGAGGAACAGGAGAATCAGTATTTAATGAAAATAAGAGGGCGATACTACCAACGCTGATAATATCTTGACACATGTTGAAGATAACTCTGTACCATTTGAGTAGAGTGATTTCGCGAAATAGACAGCTACATGCCATGATCGCAACTACTTCAATAGGAGACAGAATAAAGGCAGCACCTATACCTATGGCTGTAGATAGAGACAACATCATCCTGCCTGTATAGTGAACCGGCACAAAATGTACTAGGACCATCAATCCAAGAAACAGGAAAAATTGGGGAATTCTTTCACTTCCTAATGGTGGAGACAGGTAGACTGCGATTATGGTAAGCGCAAGTGTGCAAACAATTACCGCTACCAAATACCACCTGAACGGCTGCGGCAGATTTCTCATGGTGACTCCTACTGACTGGTATGTTATATTTTGGTCAACACATTCCTGCATGGAGGTTCTATGACACGCTTCACGGTTCGTCGCGTTCTCGTCTTTATAGCACTGCTCGTTGGGCTCAGCATCCGCGAAACACCACCACATTGGTGGGAATCAACCCAGGATCAACCACCACATTGGTGGGAATCGACTCAAAGCCAGCCGCCGTATTGGTGGGAGTCGACCCAAAGTCAGCCACCGCATTGGTGGGAGTAGGGTTCTCACAAGCCATGTGGGATTAGCGATTCCTCAGTTCAGGCTCCAAGCGTTACGTTGTGAGCTTCGGTATCATACCGTATTCTGAGTCGCGAGAGTGGACTGGAAAAACCCTTTGTTTCCCCGTTGCGCAGTACTTGCCTACACGCGTCTGAACCTATTCACAAGCGGATTTCCAGCAGCATGTGCTGCGCAAGCCCTTCTTGCTATCCTGGCATAACCTACATAGATCCGATTCGAATCACAGGAATTTAACCGGAAACGCCCGCGAACACAGGGCAATTCCGGCCGTGCCGTGCCTTGCGCAAGGCGAATCGTGAGATTTTCTGCACTTATAAACACATCAATTGTCCTGCGCCGCCCTACAGAATCAACGGCTCGGGAGAATCAAACAGCGCCGCAAACGTTATGCTTACGGCGCTGAGACTTTAATTGAGAGCGGGTCCTCAGGAGCGGCTGATCGGCTCCACGACGACGGCTGTACCATAGGCCAGCACTTCAGTCGCCATGCTGGAAATGTCGTTAGCATCGTAGCGCATGCCAATCACGGCATTTGCGCCGAGCGCCGCCGCGTGCTGCACCATCTGATCGAACGCTTCCTGGCGCGCCTGGTTGCACATATCGGTCCACGTGCCGATGTTGCCGCCGATTACAGTTTTCAAGCCCGCCTTGATCGAGCCAACCATATTCGCCGAGCGTACGGTGATGCCCAGCACAATGCCCAGACTTTGCTCGATGCGGTAGCCCGGCAGCTCGAACGCGGTGGTGATGTTGCGATGATCCAGCTGGAACTTAATCGTACGCGGTGACTGCTCCATATTGTCTCCTACAGCGGCCACGCTCGAACGCCGTCACACATCCGAGCAAGATCGCGTATCGTCGCCGGGCTGCCGCGAGCGCAACCCCTGGCTGTACGACGATCGGCCGCAAGCAGAAGTTGCGCTCTCCCACGCATACCACACGCTGGTTGTACGGCTATGGAGCCGGAGCGTAGGCCGGCTCGGCGTCGCTGGCGGGATTGTCGGTCAGCTTGACCAGATCCGAGCCGTCGGGATTGATCGTGAAGATCTCGAAGGTTGAGCTATCGTTGCGGGCCGAGGCAAACGCGATGCGCGCGCCGTCCGCCGACCAGCTCGCGTGTCGGCCGCCGGTCTCCTCCGCTGTCAGCCGCTGCTGGTTGGTGCCGTCGGCGCTCATGATGTAGATCTCGCCGCCCGCAATATCGCCATCCACAATCCCGCCGCCGTCGAAGTAATCAAACGCGATGCGCGTACCATCGGGCGAGAACGCCGGGGCCGAGTTGCGCGCCAGATCGTCGGTGAGGCGCGTTACCTCCGAGCCGTCGGCGTTCATGATGTAAAGATCGTTGGCGGCCGACCTGTCAGCAGGTTGGTCGCGGTAGGAGGCAAACACAATCCGCGTGCCGTCCGGCGACCAGGCCGGATCGAAGTCGCGCTCGGGGTTTTGCGTCAGGTTGCGCGGCTCGCCGCCGTCGGCGTTCATGACGTAGATCTCGGGGTTGCCGTCGCGATCCGAGACAAACGCGATCTGCTTGCCATCCGGCGACCACACCGGGTTCGTGGCGATG
>DASWTW010000095.1:0-4877 GCA_036401895.1 Herpetosiphonaceae bacterium
CATTGACCGTGACGGCATCCAGGCGAGGTGCTTGCCACCCTGTCACCTCAATAACTACCCTCTGACACCCACATCTCCAAGTGAGATCGTTCCCGGCTGCTAGAGGCAGGGAGCAGATCCTAATGTGCCTGATGGGCCAGCGTGGTCGCCTGATACGTCCACGCCACCGGCGTGTGCCCCACGATCCGTGCAGGGGGCAGCACGGCCGATCGGTACCCTCTCGTCGGTGGACAGTTCCGTCTATAATGAGACGACACATATCCTGGAGGTGAGGCCGATGCCCAGCCGGGTCGACGGTGCCACCTATCCACCGGCCGCGTGGTGTAATCGCGGAGGAAGAGCATACGATCGCGGCTGAGGGGCGTTCCATGCCCTTGATCGATCCATATGAGGCAGCCGAGGTACGAGGAAGAGATGTGGTGTTCATGCCAGGATCGAGGTCTGCCCTGAGTCCCGCAGCCGCAACGCGATGTGAAGGAGATCAAGGAGAGCCACGGGTGTTCCATGCTTAACCTACGAATTCGAGTCCTCCAATGGGCAACCGGCATCTTCTGCGCCATGGTCGGGGCACTCATGTTGGTCGTCCCGCATCAATTCAATGCGCCCGCCTACCGCACCTTTCAGCCCCACCTGACGTGGTGGGGCACCCTGCTCTTAAGCGCTGGCGCGGCCCTGATGACCATTGCCGCGCTCCTGCCGCGCCGCATCGTGGTGGTCGTCGCCCATACCATCGCCGGCCTAGCGCTGCTGTTCCTCGGCTATGGGTTTGTTGCCACTCGGAGCTGGACCGGAACCGTCGTGTATGCGACGCTGGGGCTCGGCTGTGTGCTCGCACCCTTCCTTCCCCAGCGCCCCAGCGCTGCTCCAGAGACGCGATCGCCGGACCTGTTTGCGTTCGTGATGGGGAGCAGCGCGCTGCTCAACGGCATGCTGATGCTCGCCCTCCCGGACGCGTTCAATGCGGCGCTCTACGATGTCCTGCGCCCATATCTGTTGCCGTGTGGGATCGTCTTCCTCCTCGGTGGTGCCGTCCTGGTCACGGCACACCTGGTTCCATCCGTGTCCGTTGGCGTCTTACGGATCGCCCATCTCGTGACCGCCGCAGCATTCCTGATATTTGTGCTCCTGGTGTCCCTGCCCAATGTCGCCTGGATTGGCATCGCCTTCTATGGTGGGTTCGGCATCGTCCTTGCCGTCCTCCCCTGGCTCTCAGCGCGCCGGCCGACCATGGAGCCACGGTCATTGCAGACGTCGTTGGCACTGGTCTTGGCGGCGGCCGCATCGCTCCCACTGATTGTGACGACCGCGCTGGTCACCCACCAACAAGAGCGATTGGCGACGGAGCAGGCGCTTTCGGCACAGCGGGCGTTGACCACGGCCCTTGCACAAGATGTGACTGATTATGTGGGCTTACACCGCGGCGTGGTCGCAACCTTGGCCGCCTACCCTGGGCTGCTCGATCTATCGCCGGCTGCCCAGCATCAACTGCTGCAAGCCGCCAACGCCGCCTATCCCGCGACCTATGCGCTGACGATTGTCGACGCGACCGGGGCGATGCGCGCGCGGAGCGACAATCGCCCGCTCCAAACGATCGCCAACCTGCGCGTTTTTCAGGATGCTGCGGGGACGAACCAGGCATCCTTCGAGATCGTCGCAGCAGAGTCGCTACCACAGCCGATCTTTGCCTTTAGTGCGCCGATTCATACGACTGACGGGGGGTTCGCTGGGGTCGTCGCGAGTGGGTTGGATGTATCCCACCTGGCCACCCTGCTCGCCCACGCGGGACGCGGCGTCGATGCTGAGGTGTACCTCGTCGATCCCACGGGTCGCGTGATTGCGCATCCTGATCCGCAGGTCACACGCTTGATGAATCGATCGACCCTACCCTCTGTCGCTACGTTCCTGCACCAGACGAGTGACAGTGGGAGCCTGAGCTATATTACGCCGACCGGAACCCAGCTCGCGGCTTATGCGCGTCTTCCTGAGCTGGGCTGGGGGGTGGTGGTTGAGCGTCCACGGGCGGAGGCGCTTGCCCCGACCCGTGCAGGCCGTGAGATCACCTTTGGCGTGCTGTTGCTGGCCATCGGGTTATCGGCGGGCATAGGGGTCGTCGCTGCGCATACCCTTACGGCCTCGCTTAGTTCGCTCGCTCATGCCGTCGCGCAGCTGCCTGATGCACCGTCGGCCGTGGAGCTGCCATCCACCCGCATTCACGAGATCGCCCAACTCACGCAGGTGTTCAACATTATGCGTCAGCGACTAATGGCGCGCACGGCGGAGCGCGCACGGGCAGAGCAGAGCCTCCGCTTTCTGGCTGAGGCCAGCACTGAACTCGCGCGCTCACTGGAGTATGACACGACACTCCAGCGCGTGACCCAGCTGGCTGTGTCAGGCATCGCTGATTGGTGCAGTGTGGATCTCAGGGCGGACGATGGCAGCATCCAACGCGCGGCGGTTGCTGCTATCGATCCGGCGACCAAGGAGGTGGTAGATGTCAGACAGTGCCGCGCTCTGCTTGATCCGGCGCTGCTACCACCCAGCGTGCAGGTGATGGAGACTAGGCAGGCGCTTCATAGCACGGCGCTATCCAATGCACAGCTCCACGCCTGGGTCCAGGATACGGAGCAGTTCGCAGTCCTGCGCCAGGGCAACCCACACTCCGGCATCTGTGTCCCGTTGCTCGCACGTGGCCGGACCTTGGGAGCACTGACGCTGATCATGGCCGAGTCGCGGCGAGCGGACATGACTACTAACCTCCATGTGGTCGAAGAATTAGCGCGTCGAGCAGCCATCGCGCTCGATAACGCCTTGCTGTATCGGGAAGTGCAGGAGGCCCTGCATGCCCGCGAGGTCTTTTTCTCGATTGCATCCCATGAGCTCAAAACGCCCATCACCTCCCTGCTCGGCTATGCTGAGCTGCTCCAGCGCCGACATGCCCGCGCGAACGATCTGGTACCGCGGGATCAGCGCGCGCTTGCGGTGATCGTGCAGCAAGCGGTGCGGCTCAACACCCTCGTAGCGGCGCTGCTGGATCTGTCACGGATTGAGACGGGTCAGCTCACGCTCCACACGCACGACCTGGATCTCGCGGCACTGGTCGAGCGGGTGATCGAAGAATTTCAGCCGACGCTGACGACGCATGCGCTCATCTTCCAGCACGATCCCGGTCCATGGATTATGCAGGGGGACAGCGTGCGATTGGAGCAGGTGGTGTACAATCTGCTCCAGAACGCGGTCAAATATAGCCCGCACGGAGGCCTTGTGCGGGTATCCCTCACCCACGATGCGGCACACATCTGCCTCGCGGTCCAGGATCAGGGGATTGGCATCCCTGAGACGGCACAGGCCCAGATCTTCCACCGCTTCTACCGCGCCCCGAATGTTGATCCCCAGCAGATCAGTGGGCTGGGAATCGGGCTGTTTATCATCAAGGATATTGTAATGCAGCACGGGGGAACGATCACCGTCACGAGTACGGAGGGGGTTGGCAGCACCTTTACCGTCTGCTGGCCGCTCATGCAGCCGACGCTGGAGGATGGGACAGTGGAGCAGGGAACGGCGCGTCACAGCGACGCATACCAGGACGGGGAGTGAATTGCGGCCCCGAAGTTCCAAGGCAGCGCTGTGTGATGCTGGTCCGTGGAGGTGACCCGCACAACGCGGCTCGGCTGGACCATATGTGATCATAGGTGCTCCATGCTCTCGGCGCGTGTTTCTGCGTGAATCTACGATGTAGGAGCCTCGGGTGGAAGCCAGCGTGATCGATCCCAGAACCACGGGCGTCCAGTGAATGGGTGGATGCGGTGTTGGCGTGTCGCTGCCGAGAGCGCTCATGGACAGTGGTGAAGGGGCCTCGTTTCGAGGCCCCTTCACACGCGTTCAGGCTCCCGATTCCATGCGGTGCAGCACCCGTTGCAAGCGGGTGCGTGCCTCCTGGGCCAGCTGATCCAGGGCTGGCTGCTGCACGATGCCCAGCATCGCGACCGGGTCCGCGATCTCGACCCGCGTCGCCCCATCGGCACGGCGCACCACGACGTTACACGGCAGCAGCAGCCCGATATCGGGAACGGCTGTCAACGCCTGATGCGCCAGATGCGGATTGCACGCGCCGAGAATAACATAGGGCTCCCCATCGATGTCGAGCTTCTGTTTCAGCGTGTGCTGGACGTCGATCGTCGTCAGCACGCCGAAGCCTTCGTCCTTCAGTGCCGCCGTCACGCGCTCGATCGCCTGTGCAACCGGCAGATTGAGCGTTGTCCCAAAGCCATACGTTGCGTGTTCCTGAGTCATAGTGTATTCCTTTCCGCTCCGTAGTTCTGGCATGCCAGCCCCGAAACGATGTGCTCCACCTGGTGTCCAGCCTCCTTACGTCGTTATCGCATGGAAGCGCTTGGGCGTCTAGAGCGGAACCAGCAGCGCGCACCAGCAATTCCCTGTCACGCCGGCATCACGGCGGGCACGTTGATCACCAGCAGCGCCACCGCGAGCGCCAGCACAAACAGCGCAAAGGATTGGCGTATCCGCGCCGGTGACAGAACCTGGGTGGCCCGTGCGCCTAGGAGCAAGCCAGCCAGTCCCGCGAGCACAACCAGCGCGATCAGCGCCCAGGGCAGCGGGCCATCGCTGAGATGGCCCAGCAACCCGGCGGCGCTGTTCAGCGCGATCACCACCAGTGACGAGCCAATCGCGTCGGGCATCTCCATGCCCAGCAGCAGCACCAGCGCCGGCACGATCAGGAAGCCGCCGCCCACACCCAGAAAGCCGGTCAGAAAGCCCACGCCCACGCCGCCCAGCACCACGCGCCACCAGGTCGTTGGTGCTGGAGTTGCGCGGTTGCTCGTAATACCACCACGCAGCATCAGCCCCGCGATCACGAG
>DASWTW010000096.1:0-10683 GCA_036401895.1 Herpetosiphonaceae bacterium
ATAAAAGCCGGGATCGCGGAACATGGCCGTGACGTTAACCGTGAGCGCCAGCAAGAATCGCTCCATACAGGCCGGATCGTGCAGGACTTTTTCTTGCAGCGCCGAGACGGTTTTGACCCGCTCGGCGCGCATGGTGTTCCAGATTCGGCGCTTGAGCGAGGCCAGCGCGTAGTTGCGAAAGTCGTAGCCGTAGTGCCGGGCCACGCCTTCCAGCAGCAGCTGGATCTCGATCTCTTCAAGCTCAGGATTGTAATCAGCCACGTTCATCACGAGATGCGCGCAGGGATATGTCGCCACATCCCTACGCACACAGCGCTAGCGATACAGCCAGACGCGCAGCAGCGACAGTAGCTGCTCCGTGTCGACCGGCTTGGTAATGTAGTCGGACGCGCCCGCCTCGATGCACTTTTCGCGATCGCCCTTCATGGCCTTGGCCGTCAGCGCGATGATCGGCAGCGACTTGAAGCGATCTTCTTCACGGATCGTGCGGGCAGTCTCGTAGCCGTCCATCTCGGGCATCATAATGTCGAGTAGCACCACGTCGATGTCGGGCGTGTTCTGCAAAACCTCGATGCCGTCGCGGCCGTTTTCGGCGTAGAGCACGGCCATCTTCTGGCGCTCAAGCACGCTGGTCAGGGCAAAGATATTGCGAATATCGTCGTCGACGATCAACACGCGCTTGCCGGCCAGCACCGGATCGCTCTTGTGGACCTGCTCCAGCATGCGCTGCTTGGCCTGCGGTAGATTGGCCTCGACGCGATGCAGGAAGAGCGCGGTCTCGTCCAGCAGCCGCTCCATCGAGCTAACATCCTTGACGATGATTGTCTCGGCGAAGCGGCGCAGCTCGGTTTCTTCCTGCTTGGTCAGATCCTTGGCCGTGTAGACGATGATCGGCAGGTCGTCGATCTTGCCCAGCTCTTTCAGCCGCGCGATCATCTCGACGCCGTTCATGTCGGGCAGGCCCAGGTCCAGCACCATGCAGTCGAACTGCTCCGACTCCAGCGCCGCCAGCGCTTCCTCGGCGGTGCCGACCGCCGTAGTCTGCACGTCGCCCTCGCCGATCAGCTCGACGATGCTCATGCGCTGGATCTCGTCGTCCTCGACCACCAGCAGGTTTTTCACGCCGCGATCGACAAAGCCTTTGATCGTCGCCAGCGCGCCCTCCAGCGCGTCTTTGGTCACCGGCTTCTGCAAATAGGCGATCGCGCCCTGGTGCAGACCACGGTGGCGGCCATCCATCACCGAGATGATATGCACCGGAATGTGACGCGTGGCCGGATCGTGTTTGAGCCGGTCGAGAATATTCCAGCCGTCGATGATCGGCAGCTGAAGATCGAGCGTGATCGCGTCAGGCTTCCAGCGCCGGGCCATCGCCAGTCCCGCATCGCCGCGCAGCGCCACGATCCCTTTGAAGCCCTTGGCGCGAGCCAGGTCCAGCAGAATACGCGCGAACGGCACGTCGTCCTCGATGATCAGCAGCACCCGATCGCCGGGCTGGATCGACTCGCGATCGTCGTCGACCTCGGTCTGGACCAGCACCGTCGGATCGATCTCGACCTGAAGCGAGGCGTGGGTCATGTTAGTCATGCCGTTCGCGCCGTTGCCGCCGGTGATCGTGATGCCGCCGTTGCCGCCGGTGATCGTGCCCAGGTTCTTGATGATGCCGCTGGTGTCCCAGCTGCCGCTGCTCTCCGGCGTCACCGGCACGGTCGGGTAGACCTGCGGCATGTAGAGCGTAAAGGTGCTGCCCAGGCCCGGCTGGCTCGACAGCTTGATCTCACCGCCGAGCAGCTGCGCCAGATCGCGGCTGATCGAGAGGCCCAGGCCGGTGCCGCCGTACTTGCGGCTGGTCGTGCCGTCGGCCTGCTGGAACGCCTCGAAGATAATCTTCTGCTTGTCCTTGGCAATGCCGATGCCGGTATCGCTGACCGAAAAGCCGATCACGGTCTGGGCCTTGTTGAGCCCCTCGTGATCGATGCTCCAGCCGTGCGTGGCCACGCTCATCGTCAGCTTGACCTCGCCATGCTCGGTGAACTTGAAGGCGTTCGAGAGCAGGTTGCGCAGGATCTGCTGGAGTCGCTTGCCGGCGGTGTGGATATTGCGCGGCAGATCGCTGGCTAGCTCGATCGAGAAGTTGAGCGCCTTGTCCTGAGCTACCTGCTGGAAGGTGCGGGCGATCTCGTTGCGCACCTCGTCGAAGAGCACGGTGCTGATCTCGATGCCCATCGTGCCGGACTCGATCTTGGCGACGTCGAGGATGTCGTTGATCAGACCCAGCAGATCGTAGCCGGCCGCGTAGATCGTGTTGGCGAACTCGACCTGCTTGGGCGTGAGGTTGTTCTCGCCGTTCTCCGAGAGCAGCTTCGACAGGATCAGCAGACTGTTCAGCGGCGTGCGCAGCTCGTGCGACATGTTGGCCAGGAACTCGGATTTGTACTTCGAGGAGAGCGCTAGCTGCTCGGCCTTTTCTTCGATCGCGCGACGCGTCTGCTCGATCTCGTGATTCTTGCGCTCGACCTCGGAGTTTTGCGCCGCCAGCAGCTCGGCTTTTTCTTCCAGCTCCTCGTTGGTCTGCTGGAGCTGCTCGCGCTGCTGCTTGAGCAATTCCTCTGAGGCTTGCAGCGACTTGGCCTGCTGCTCCAGCCGCTTGTTGGTCTCGGTCAGCTCGCGCTGCTGGCCTTGCAGCTCTTCCGCCAGCGACTGCGACTGCTTGAGCAGCTCTTCCTGCCGCATGCTGGCCTCGATCGTGTTCAGCACGATCGCGATGCTTTCCGTGAGCTGATCCAGGAATGTCAGGTGCGCGTCGTTGAAGCGGTGGAACGAGGCCAGCTCGATCACCGCGCGTACCTCGCCCTCGAAGAGCACCGGCAGCACCACGATGTTCATCGGCGTGGACTCGCCAAGACCCGAGTTGATTTTGACGTAATCGCCGGGAACCTCGGTCAGCAAGATGCGATCTTTTTCCAGCGCCGCCTGCCCGACCAATCCCTCGCCCAGGTGGAAGCGATTCGCCAGGTTTTTGCGCTCGCGGTAGGCGTAGGTGCTGAGCAGCTTGAGCATTGCATCGTCGGAGCTGCTGTCCATGATGTAGAACACGCCGTGCTGCGCGTAAACCAGCGGCGCCAGCTCCGAAAGGATCTGCTTCGACACAGTCTGGAGATCGCGCTGGCCCTGAAGCATGCGCGTGAAGCGCGCCAGGTTGGTCTTGAGCCAGTCCTGCTCCTGGTTCTTCTGCGTCGTCTCGCGCAGGTTGGCGATCATCTGGTTGATGTTGTCTTTCAGCTCCGCGACCTCGCCCATCGCGCCGACGTCGATCGAGCGGGTCAGATCGCCCTTGGTCACGGCAGTTGCAATCTCGGCGATCGTGCGGATCTGCGTGGTCAGGTTGGCCGCCAGCTGGTTCACATTGTCGGTCAGATCGCGCCAGGTTCCCGATGCGCCCGGCACCTTGGCCTGGCCGCCGAGCTTGCCCTCGATACCGACCTCGCGGGCAACTGTCGTGACCTGATCGGCAAAGGTCGCCAGCGTGTCGGTCATCTCGTTGATCGTGTCGGCCAGCGTCGCGATCTCGCCCTTGGCCTCAAGCTCAAGTTTGCGCTTCAGATCGCCGTTCGCGACGGCCGTCACCACGTGGGCAATACCGCGCACCTGGGCCGTGAGGTTGCCGGCCATCATGTTCACGCTGTCGGTGAGGTCTTTCCAGGTACCGCCGACGCCGCGCACATCGGCCTGACCGCCGAGCTTGCCCTCGGTGCCGACCTCGCGCGCCACACGCGTCACCTCGGAGGCGAACGAGTTGAGCTGATCGACCATGGTGTTGATCGTGTTCTTCAGCTCCAACATCTCGCCGCGCACATCGACCGTAATCTTGCGGCTCAGGTCGCCACCTGCCACCGCCTTGGTCACGTCGGCGATGTTACGCACCTGGCCGGTGAGGTTACCGGCCATGTAGTTCACGCTGTCGGTCAGGTCTTTCCACGTGCCGGCCACGCCGCGCACATCGGCCTGACCGCCGAGCTTGCCGTCCGTACCCACTTCGCGGGCCACACGCGTCACCTCGGAGGCGAACGACGACAGCTGATCGACCATGGTGTTGATCGTGTTCTTCAGCTCCAAAATCTCGCCGCGCGCATCCGCCGTGATCTTCTTGGACAGATCGCCGCTCGCCACGGCCTTGGTAACATCGGCGATGTTACGGACCTGACCGGTAAGGTTGCCGGCCATGTAGTTCACGTTGTCGGTGAGATCTTTCCAGGTGCCGGAAACGCCGCGCACATCGGCCTGACCACCGAGCTTGCCCTCGGTACCGACCTCACGGGCCACACGCGTCACCTCGGAGGCAAACGAGTTGAGCTGATCGACCATGATGTTGATCGTGTCCTTCAGCTCCAGGATCTCGCCGCGCGCGTCCGCCGTGATCTTGCGGCTCAAGTCACCGCGCGCCACAGCAGTTGTGACATCGGCAATGTTACGCACCTGGCTGGTGAGGTTGCCGGCCATGTAGTTCACGTTGTCGGTGAGGTCTTTCCACGTGCCGGAGACGCCGCGCACATCGGCCTGGCCGCCGAGCTTGCCCTCGGTGCCGACCTCACGCGCCACACGCGTCACCTCCGAGGCAAACGAGTTGAGCTGATCGACCATGGTGTTGATCGTGTTCTTCAGCTCCAGGATCTCGCCGCGCGCATCGGCCGTGATCTTCTTGGACAGGTCGCCACGGGCCACAGCGGTCGTGACATCGGCGATGTTACGGACCTGACTGGTGAGGTTGCCGGCCATGTAGTTCACATTGTCGGTGAGATCCTTCCAGGTACCGCCAACGCCCTTGACATCGGCCTGACCACCAAGCTTGCCCTCGGTGCCGACCTCGCGGGCCACACGCGTCACCTCGGAGGCAAACGAGTTGAGCTGATCGACCATGATGTTGATCGTGTCTTTCAGCTCTAAAATCTCGCCGCGCGCGTCCGCCGTGATCTTGCGGCTCAAGTCGCCGTTCGCGACCGCCGTGGTTACCTCGGCGATGTTACGGACCTGACTGGTGAGGTTGCCGGCCATCGAGTTCACGCTGTCGGTCAGATCTTTCCAGGTGCCGGCCACACCTTCGACCACCGCCTGGCCTCCGAGCTTGCCCTCGGTGCCGACCTCACGCGCCACAGTCGTCACCTGGTCCGCAAAGATGCTGAGCTTGTCGGTCAGGCTGTTAATCGTATCGGTGAGCGCCGCGATCTCGCCCTTGGCCTCGACCACCAGCTTCTGCTTGAGATCGCCGCTGGCCACCGCCGTCACCACGCGCGCGATACCGCGCACCTGCGTCGTGAGGTTGGAGGCCATGAAGTTCACATTGTCGGTGAGATCTTTCCAGGTGCCGGAAACGCCTTCGACCACCGCCTGACCGCCCAGCCGGCCCTCGGTGCCGACCTCGCGGGCCACACGCGTCACCTCAGCCGCGAACGAGCGCAGCTGATCGACCATGGTGTTGATCGTGTTCTTCAGCTCAAGCAGCTCGCCCTTGACGTCGACCGTAATCTTGCGGCTCAAATCGCCGTTGGCGACTGCCGTGGTCACGTCGGCGATGTTACGGACCTGACTGGTGAGGTTGCCGGCCATCGAGTTCACGCTGTCGGTCAGGTCTTTCCACGTACCGGCCACACCTTTCACGTCGGCCTGACCACCGAGCTTGCCCTCGGTACCGACCTCGCGGGCCACACGCGTCACCTCGGAGGCGAACGAGTTGAGCTGATCGACCATGGTGTTGATCGTGTTCTTCAGCTCCAAAATCTCGCCGCGCGCATCGGCCGTGATTTTGCGGCTCAGGTCACCACGGGCCACGGCGGTGGTGACGTCGGCGATGTTACGCACCTGGCCGGTAAGATTCGCCGCCATCAGGTTCACGTTGTCGGTGAGATCTTTCCAGGTGCCGCCAACGCCCTTGACATCAGCCTGGCCGCCGAGCTTGCCCTCGGTACCGACCTCACGGGCCACACGCGTCACCTCGGAGGCAAACGAGTTGAGCTGATCGACCATGATGTTGATCGTGTTCTTCAGCTCCAGGATCTCGCCGCGCGCGTCCGCCGTGATTTTGCGGCTCAGGTCACCGCGCGCCACAGCAGTTGTGACCTCGGCGATGTTACGGACCTGACTGGTGAGGTTGCCGGCCATCATGTTCACGCTATCGGTCAGATCTTTCCACGTGCCGGCCACGCCGCGTACCTCGGCCTGGCCGCCGAGCTTGCCGTCCGTGCCGACCTCGCGCGCCACACGCGTCACCTCGGAGGCGAACGACGATAGCTGATCGACCATGGTGTTGACTATTTTGGCTGTACGAAGGAATTCGCCATCGAGCGGACGACCATCGATCTCCAGCGGCACGCTCTGGCTCAGGTCGCCGCGCGCCACCGAGCCGATCACGCGGGCTACCTCGGTCGTCGGCTGCACAAGATCCGTAGTCAGCGTGTTGACCGCATCCACACAGCGTGCCCAGGAGCCGCTGCGGGTGCCGATCGATGCCCGCTGATTGATCTTGCCTTCCTTGCCAACGACCGTACTGATGCGCTCGAACTCGGTCGTCATTTTTTCATTAATCTCGATGATCTCGTTGAGCGTATCCGCGATCTTGCCAGCCGTTCCGGTCAGATCATCGGGCATGCGCACCGAAAAATCGCCTTTTTTGACCGCCATCAGCACTCGCAACAGCTGTTTCGAGTCTAACATGTCGGTGCTGGCTGAAGTAGGATGTTCCGTTGGCACTATACATCTCCTCCGTACAAGTTCGTGTGTGCGCCGAGGGGCAAAGCCGTGCTTGCCTGTCACATCTGCGTGTCGGCGTTGGTATTTCTTTGTAGGCGGGCTACTCGCCGCTGATAATATGTTGGAAGGTCGGGCGCCGGCTGAGTATCCGCTTCACACTGAACAGCGGCGTATTATACCAATCCTATGCGATAATCGCGCTCAATCCATCATATATATAATAGTTAAAGCGCGCTAGAAGTAACGGCTGCTCGCAAGACCGGCGCCGACCTGACTTTGGTTCGCTGTGGCATGGGCCAATCTGTGGATAGACAGACCGCAAAGCCACAGCCGCTGGCACGTTTGCTGCGATAGCCTGGTCAACATTAGCATCTTAGCATCAGAGCGCAAATCTTATGCCCACACGAACACTAAACGATCGCAGCGCACGCGCCGCGACGCAAGCTACCGCCGGGCGCTGGCTGCTGGTACAGGGATTTCACGCCACGCTGCAGCGCTTCGCCGACGATTGGAACGCCGAGCCGGCAGGCCGTCGCAGCACCTGGCTGCGGACGCTGGCGATCGGCTGGGTGCTGGGCGCAGCGCTGATGCTGGCGCTGGTCTGGCTCTGCCGAACGCAGATCGAGGATGAGACCGCGCTGCTTCAGCGTGTGCTTGAGATCTTGCCGATGTCGTTTCATGCCGCGATCTGGATCGAAACGCCGGGTAACTCGGTCTTTCTGCTGCCGATCACGCTGCTGGCGGTGATCATAGCGATCTGGTGGGGCGCGCCGCTGCGGGCGCTGAGTCTGGCCGCCGCGTTTGTGCTGATCGATACGCTGGTGCTGATCGGCTGGTGGACGTGGGATCGGCCGCGCCCGGATCTGGTGTATGGCGGCATCGCCGCGCCGGGCTTTCACGCGTTTCCATCCGGGCATGTCGCCCAAACGATCGCGGTGTATGGGCTGCTGGCCTACTTCTGGGTCGCGGCGTCGACGCGGCGGCTTGAGCGCGCGCTGGCGATCATGCTCTGCACGCTGCTGGTCGTGATCGTGGCTCTGTCGCGCATCCGGCTGGGCGCGCACTGGCCCAGCGATGTGGTGGCGGGCGCGATTCTCGGCGGCGCGTGGCTGGCGGTGCTGATCGTGGCGCTGCGCCGGGCCGAGGCGCACCGCGCCGCCGCTTGAGAAGAATCGAGAGGAAGCTAGCTGCGCGCCCAGTACTGCTGGTCGTGCTCGGCAACCTGCCCGACGATCCATTTGTAGGATGTCAGCTCGTGCAGGGCCATCGGGCCGCGCGCGTGCAGCTTCTGGGTGCTGACCGCGACCTCCGCGCCCAGGCCGAACTGGCCGCCGTCGTTGAAGCGCGTCGAGGCGTTGACAAAGACCGCCGCCGAGTCGACCTCGTCCACGAAGCGCGCTGCGGCCTGCGGATCTTCGGTCAGGATCGCGTCGGAGTGGCCGGTGCTGTAGCGCCAGATATGCTCCAGCGCCTGGTCTAGCCCGTCTACGACGCGTACCGACAGCACCAGCGCCAGAAACTCGGTTCCCCAGTCGCTGTCGACGGCGGGAACAACGCGCTCGCCGGCGCTGGTCAGCAGCGCCATCGCCTCGGCATCGGCGCGCAGCTCGACGCCCGCCGCCGCCAGGTCGGCGCCTACCAGCGGCAGCAGATCCGGCGCGATCTCACGCTGGACCAGCAGCGTATCCAGCGCGTTGCAGGCGCTCGGCCGCTGGATCTTGGCGTTGTGGATCACCGGAAGCGCGCGCTCGATGTTGGCCGTCGCGTCGACGTACATGTGGCACACGCCCAGCCCGCCGGTGATTACCGGAATTGTGGCGTTCTCGCGGCAGAACTGGTGCAGGCCCGCGCCGCCGCGTGGAATGATCATATCGACGTACTGATCCAGCTTCAGCAATTCCAGCACGCGGTCACGGCTGGGATCGGCGATCACCTGCACGGCGTCGTCGGGCAGGCCCGTGGTTGCAAGCGCTCGCCGGATCGCAGCGACCAGCGCCGCGTTTGAGCGCACCGTTTCTTTGCCGCCGCGCAGCACCACGGCGTTGCCGGTCTTGAGACACAGCGCCGCCACGTCGACGGTTACGTTCGGCCGCGACTCGTAGATCACGCCGACGACGCCGATCGGCACGCGGCGGCGGTAGATGCTCAGGCCGCTGGGCAGCGTGCGCTCGTCGAAGCGATCGCCGACCGGATCGCTCAGCGTGGTCACATGCTCGACGTCGTCGGCAATCGCGCTGAGACGCTGGGACGTGAGCCGCAGCCGGTCGATCAGCGCCTCCGACAGGCCATTGCGCTGGGCATCGGCCACGTCCTGCTCGTTGGCCGCCAGAATCGCCGACTCGTCGCCGCGTAGCTCAGCCGCGATCGCGAGTAGCGCCCGATCTTTGGTCTCGGTCGGCAGCGTTGCCAGGCGGCGCGCGGCAGCTTTGGCGCGCTGTCCGATTGAGATAAGCGTTGGTGTTTCCATGGTTAACTTCCTTCGGAGAACAAATAAACCGGGTGCCCTCTGGGCGCACAAATGAACAAAGGGGGGATTACAAGCTTTTTGTTCCTTTGTTCCCTTGATCCTTTGTTCTTTTTAATTCACCATCACCATATCGTCGCGGTGGACGACCTCCGGCCCGTAGGTATAGCCCAGAATCTCCTCGATCTGCGCCGAGTGCTTGCCGCCGATCAGCCCAAGATCAGAAGAACGATACTGGGTCAGGCCGCGCGCCAGCTCGATGCCTTGCTCGTTAAAGATGCGGATCGTCTGGCCGCGATTGAATGTGCCATCGATGCGCACAATCCCGGCCGGCAGCAGGCTGCGTCCCTGCTCGCGCAGTGCTCGTACCGCGCCCGCGTCGATCACCACGCGGCTCTGGCGGGCGGTCTCGGCTAGAATCCAGCGCTTACGCGCCTCCAGACGTGTGGCGCGAGCGTGCAGCCGCGTGCCGATCGGTGTGCCCTGCGCGGCCTGCACGATCACGTTGGGCGCCTCGCCCGCCGCGATGATGACCTCGATTCCGGCTCGCGTGGCCAGATCGGCGGCCTGAATCTTTGTGCGCATGCCGCCGGTGCCGCGATGGCTGCCCGCATCGCCGGCCAGCGCCCAGATCGACTCGTCGATCAGCGGCACATCCGGGATCAGCCTCGCCGTCGTGTCGACGCGTGGGTCGGCGCTGAACAGGCCGGGACGGTCGGTGCAGATCAGCAGCATGTCGGCGTCGACCAGATTGGCGACCAGCGCGGAGAGCGTGTCGTTATCGCCGACCTTGATCTCATCCACGGCGACCGCGTCGTTCTCGTTGACGATCGGCAGCACGCCGCGCTCGACGCAGCCAAGCAGGGCGTTGCGAGCGTTGAGATAGCGTCGACGGTCGCGAAGATCGTCGCGGGTCAGCAGTGTCTGCGCGACTGGAATACCATAAATATCGGCCAGCTGTGCGTACAAATGCATCAGCCGGCTCTGGCCGATCGCGGCGAAGAGCTGCTTCTCGGGCAGGTTGCGCTTACGAGGGGGAAAGCCGAGCTGCTCCCAGCCGGCCAGCACAGCGCCCGACGTGACCAGGATCGGCTGGGCTCCCAGGTCGCGCAGCGCCGCGATCTGGCGAATCAGCTCGACCATACGCGGCCGATGCAGCCGATCGGTGCCTGCTGTCAATACGCTGGTGCCGAGCTTGACGACGACGCGCCGGTAGCGGAGGGGTTGGGTCATACGATCTGTCCAGGGTAGGTGGTTTGCGTGCTGAAGTGTACCACGGGAGCATCAAGAACCAAGAACCAAACCAAGAACCTAGAACCAAGAACTTAGAACCAAAGGGGCCAAGGAATAAACGAACAAAAGAACAAACGAACAAGGGAACAAAGAAGTACCATCTTCCCCTTCGCCTGCGGCGGCGGGAGAAGGGGTGCCGAGCGGAGTGAGGCGGGGATGAGGGCCAGGCCAGAACAGAGAAG
>DASWTW010000097.1:0-5766 GCA_036401895.1 Herpetosiphonaceae bacterium
AGGCTCCTGCGGTTCAATTCGGAGATCAGACCTTAAGCTATGCTGAGCTGAATCGGAGAGCCAATCAGCTCGCCCACTACTTACAGCGGCGCGGTGTCGGGCCGGAGGTGCCGGTAGCGCTGTGTCTTGATCGTTCGCTGGAGCTGGTGGTGGCCGTGCTGGGGATTCTTAAAGCCGGCGGCGCCTATGTGCCGCTCGACCCCACATCGCCTCCCGATCGACTGGCATTCCTGCTGACCGATACGGCTGCCCCGGTCTTACTAACGCAGCAGCACCTTTTATCACGCTTTGCCCATATCGATGCGCTTGGGGATCGACCTGAGGCCATATGCCTTGATGCCGACTGGCCGGCAATTGCTCACGAGCCGGATCATAATCCGCAGGTTGAAGTAGAGCCTGAGCACCTGGCGTACATCATCTATACCTCAGGCTCAACCGGCAAGCCCAAAGGCGTAATGATCCAGCACGGATCGCTGGCCCACTATAATCGCAGCGCACACCTGGTGTATGGACTGGAACCCAAAGATCGGGCGCTGCAATTTGCGTCGATCAGCTTTGACGCAAGCGCTGAAGAAATTTTCCCGACGCTGACCTCCGGCGCGACGCTGGTGCTGCGCACCGACGCGCTGATGGAGTCGGTGCCTCATCTGATCCAGGCCGTCCGGGATTGGGAATTAACGGTGCTGAATTTCCCGACGGCCTACTGGCACGAGCTGGTTGCAACCATGGGCCGCACAAATATCGCTCTGCCTGCGTGCGTGCGGCTGGTGATTATTGGCGGTGAGCGCGCTATGCCCGAGCGAGTCGCGCAGTGGCTCCAGCAGATTGGCCACGGCGTTCAGCTCATCAACTCGTATGGTCCAACAGAAGGCACGGTCGTAGCCACGGTCTGCGATCTTTCAACGCGTGACGACATGGAGTCGCTGGCGGGCGAGGTGCCGATCGGCGAGCCGCTGGCGCATGTGTCAAGCTATATCCTGGATGCCGATGGGCAGCCTGTGCCGATCGGGAGCGCCGGCGAGCTGCATATCGGCGGGCTGGGGCTGGCGCGCGGCTATCTCCGCCGTCCCGAGCTGACTGCTGAGAAGTTTATCCCGGATCGATTTTCAGATACTTCGGGATCGCGCCTGTACAAAACGGGCGACCTCGTGCGGCAAACACCTGACGGCAGCATCGAGTTTCTGCGCCGCGTCGATCGGCAGGTCAAGCTGCGCGGCTTCCGCATCGAGCTGGGCGAAATCGAAGCGGCCCTGGCGCAGCATCCTGATGTAGCGCAGGCGGTGGTGATTGTCCGCGACGAGACTCGCGGTGAGAAACGATTAGTGGCGTACGTGACGAAGGAACAAAAGAACAAAAGAACAAAGGAACAAGAGAACCTAGAAGCTTCAGGCGAACCCGGTTCTAGGACGACCGGAGGGCACCCGGCTCTAGGTTCTCAGTTGCGCGAGTTTCTTGCGCAACGGTTGCCCGCCTACATGATCCCGTCGGCGTTTGTGCAGATCGAACAGTTTCCGCGCACGGCGAGCGGCAAGATCGATTGGCGGCAGCTACCGGCGCCCGGCCGTGTCGATCGAGAAGTGCCGCTGGTTGCTCCCCGCACCGCGCTTGAGCAGGCTTTAGCCCAGATCTGGGCAGAAGTTTTTGGCCTGAAGCAGGTCGGGATCGAGCATAATTTCTTCGAGCTGGGCGGTCACTCGCTCGCGGCGATGCAGGTTCTGGCGCGTCTACGTGAGCAGCTCGATCAGGATCTGACTCTCAGCATCTTGTTTAAAGCGCCGACGATTGCCTTGCTGGCTCAGGCGCTGGAGCGTGGCGATCGCGGCCCGGCTCAGCCACAGACGCTAGCGATCCGGCGCATCCCACATGATGTTCCGCTGCCGCTTTCGTTTTCTCAGGAGCGCGTCTGCTTTCTCCAGCAGCTTGATCCGACCAGCGTTGCCTACCACGCGTATGCCTTGGTCGATTTCAAAGGGCAGCTTAGCCATCGGCTGCTTGAGCAAGCGCTGACTGAAGTGGTGCGGCGACACGAGATTTTACACACGACCTTTCATCATGATCAGGGCATATTCACCCAGAGCGTGCGCAGCCCGTACCCGGTCACGGTGCCGGTGCTGGATTTGCGCACGATCGCGGCAGAGCTGCGCGCGGCCGAAGCTGAGCGCTTGATCGTCGAAGAATGCCAGCGCCCGTTTGATATAGCCCGGCTCCCGCTGGTGCGCTGGACGCTCTTACAGCTCGCCGACGACGAATATATCCTGGTCCAGGTCGAGCATCATCTGCTACATGACGGCTGGTCGTTGGCGCGGCTGCTGTACGAGATCAAAACGCTGTACACGGCCTTCTTTCATGGTCAGCCATCACCCTTGCCGCAGCTCGATATTCAGTATGCCGATTTTGCCGCCTGGCAGCACGAGTGGGTCAAGAGCCCGATGGCGCAGCGCCAGATCGCGTACTGGAAGCAGCGCCTGGCCGGCAGCGCCGCGATCCTGGAGCTACCGACGGATCGTCCACGGCCGGCGACGCAGACGTTCCGGGGCGACGTGCATCGCGTTCAGATTCCGGCGCTGGTGGGAGAGCAGCTCGCGGCCTTTAGCCATCAGCACGGCGCCACGCTGTTTATGACTATGCTGGCGGCCTTCAAAGCGCTGCTGTACCGCTACACCGGCCAGACCGATCTGCTGGTGGGCTCCGCGATTGCCAACCGGCGGCTGCGCGATGCCGAAGAAGTGATCGGCATGATCGTCAACAACGTTGTGCTGCGAACCGAAGTGACCGACGCGCTTTCATTCCAGGAACTGCTGATCCGCGTGCGCGACACCGTGCTGGAAGACTACGAGTACCAGGATTTGCCCTTCGAAAAAGTGGTAGAGGCGGTGCAGCCGGAGCGCGATCTGAGCTACAATCCGCTGTTCCAGGTCATGTTCAGCTTCCACGACTCGCCGATGCCGCATATGGACCTGCCTGAGGTCGCCGGCACAATCCGCTACCCGCATAATCGATCGGCTAAATTCGATCTCAATATCGTCGTCATGCCGCAGGCCGACCAGGGCCGCTTGCAGCAGGGGCTTGAGCGCGATAGCCAGATTATGATGGAGTGGGAGTACAACACCGACCTTTTTGATCATGGCACGATCGCGCGGATGATCGAGCACTACCAGACGCTGCTGCTCGGCGCGATTGCGGCGCCTGAACAGCCGCTGTGGCGACTGCCGCTTTTGACCGACAAGGAGCGCAGTGAGCTGCTGAGCTGGAACGATGCTCCGTTTGTCGATCATCAGCAGACCTTGATTCATCAACTGGTCGAGGCGCAGGTTGCCGCAACGCCCGACGCCGTCGCCGTGATCTGTGGCGCTGAGCAGATAACCTACCGGGAGCTTGACCGCCGGGCCGATCAGCTTGCGCGGCGCCTGCGCAGCCTCGGCGTCGGGCCGGAAGTGCGGGTTGGCCTGTGCCTTGAGCGCTCGCCGGATCTTGTCGTGAGCTTGCTGGGCGTGCTCAAAGCCGGCGGGGCGTACGTGCCGCTCGATCCGAGCTATCCTGCTCAGCGGCTACAATTCATGCTTGACGATGCGCAGGCGGCTGTGGTGGTGACGCATCAGAGCGTACTTGAGCGTCTGCCGCAGCTTGCAGATCCGCAGCAGCGGCGGCGGGTGCTCTGCATCGATGCGGCCTGGGACGAGCCCGGAAGCCGCGCCAGCGATACGTTTGACAGCGCAGCAGCGCCGCACAACCTGGCCTACATCATCTATACCTCGGGCTCGACGGGCCAGCCCAAAGGTGTGCAGCTGCCGCACCGAGCAGTCGTCAATTTCCTGACCGCGATGCAGCGGCGCCTGGACGTAGGTCCGCGCGACGTGCTGTTAGCCGTTACGACGATCTCGTTTGATATTGCCGTGCTGGAGCTGTTCCTGCCGCTAACGGTTGGCGCCCGCATCGTGATCGCAAATGCCGCACAGGTGATCGACGGCGCTCAAGTGGCGAGCTTGCTGGCCGAGCATCACGTTACAGTGATGCAGGCCACGCCGGCGACCTGGCAGATGCTGCTGGCTGCCGGATGGTCAGGATCGGAGCAGCTGCGCATCTTGTGCGGCGGCGAGGCGCTCACTCCCGATCTGGCGGCTCAGCTACAAAGCCGTGGGGCAGTACTCTGGAATCTCTACGGCCCCACCGAAACGGCGATCTGGTCGGCGATCGGGCAGGTCGGCGGCGCTATGCCGGTATCGGTAGGTCAGCCGATCGACAATACGCAGATCTATATGCTCGACTCCCACCTTCAGCTGCTGCCGGTAGGCATACCCGGCGAGGTGTATATCGGCGGCGATGGCGTGGCGCGGGGCTATCTTAACCATCCGCAGCTGACGGCAGCACAGTTTATTCCGCATTCGTTCAGCCACAGCTCCGGCGAGCGTCTGTACAGAACCGGCGATCGCGGCTATTACCGTAGCGACAGGCAGATCACGATCCTGGGCCGGGTCGATCAGCAGGTGAAGCTGCGCGGCTTCCGCATCGAGCTGGGCGAGATCGAGGCGTTGATCAATCAGCATCCTGCTGTCCACACCAGCGCGGTCGTGGTTCGCGCCGACGATCCACAGGACAAGCGGCTGGTAGCGTATATTGTCCCGGCAGATGCAGCGCCGGCAGATGCAGCGACGACGATCGCCGCGCAGGTGCGGAGCTTTTTGCAAACGAAGCTCCCGGATTATATGCTGCCATCGACGGTTGTGCTCCTGGATACGCTCCCGCTTACCGCGAACGGAAAGATCGATCGACGAGCGCTGCCTGCCCCTGATTGGTCGGGCGAGGATCTGGCAGTCTATGTCGCGCCACGTAACCCTGTAGAGGAGATCACAGTCGAGATCTGGGCTGCCGTGCTCAAGCTTGAGCGGATCGGCGTCCACGATGATTTCTTCAAGCTCGGCGGACATTCACTCCTCGCCGGTCAGGTGATGGCGCGGGTTCGACAGACCTTTCAGGTGGAGCTCCCAATCCGTAGTTTGTTTGAAGCCCGCACCGTGGCAGCCTTTGCCGAAGTCGTGACCGAAGCCCTCCTGGCAGAGATCGAGTCCCTACCCGACACCTAAACCCACAGACGCACACCCATTCGATGTACCTGAAGCTGGATCAGGGGAAAACTTGTCTCTTAGCGAATAAACCTGAATTCACCTTTACATACTCGTCACAAGCTCCGCGTATTCAGGTCAGGTAATTGGAAGCCCACGTTTGGCACCATCAAAGCTCGTAAAGCAGGCGATCTGCTTAGTCGAGATCTGTATCCATAAGAATCTTAAGAGGCTACATATGGCTAACACGGGAGACCTCTCGGCACGGCTCTCGCAGCTCTCGACCGCGAAACGAGAGCTTCTTGAAAAGCGGATGCGAGGAGAAGTCGCGGATAGCGCGCCAGATTCATCAATTCCACGCAATCCGAACCAGGAAATAGCACCGCTCTCGTTCACGCAGCAGCGCCTGTGGTTTCTGCACCAGCTTCAGCCTGATAGCGCTGCGTATAACATTCCATTGGCATTCTCGCTGGAAGGAGCGCTGGACGAGGCAGCGCTGGCGGCAAGCCTGAACGCGCTCATAGCCCGGCATGCCGTGCTGCGCACCACGTTTCCGCTCGTCGGTACCGAGCCACAGCAGCAGGTTGCGCCCAGCCTCACGCTGCCGCTCGCCGTCCACGATCTCCAATCCTTGCCACCCGCCGCGCGCGACACCGCCGCCCATGACCTCCTCCACGCCAGCGCCACCCAGCCCTTCGATCTCGCC
>DASWTW010000098.1:0-4417 GCA_036401895.1 Herpetosiphonaceae bacterium
GGATGGTCGGCACCCAGCACGCGCTCCTGGATGGCCAACGCCTGGTCATAGGCGTGCTGGGCCGCCGCGTACTGTCCCTGGGCCACTATCACGGTGGCCAGGCGGCTGAGGCTCCGAGCAGTATCGGGATGATCAGCGCCCAGCACGCGCTCCCAGATCGCCAACGCCTGCTCGACGTAGCCCTGCGCTTCCCCGTAGACTCCGAGGTGCATGAGATGCTCGCCCAATGCATAGCAGAATCTCGCTGCACGAGCGTCCCTTCGTGGCTGAGTTGCCTCGGTGAGGAAGCGAAGATGGCGTTGAACCGCCAGCAGCGGGCGGGGATCATAGGTCTGGTTCAGGTCCTCGGCCACGCGCAGCATGGTCGCTTCCACCGCTGTCTGGGCAGTTGCATTTCCCAGCACGGCCTGCACAAAGGCCACCACCAGCCGGTGCAGGCGCAGATTGCCTACTGCATCAGTATCCAGCAGCCCCAGGTCGATGAGGCGCGTCAGCGCGTCCTCGGCCAGGAGGAGGCGAGCAGAGTCATCGGCTGGCAGGTCCAGTGTTTTGAGGAGGAGCCAGCGCGGGATCGGCTCACCGGGCGCGAAGGAGGCGGCATGGGCCAGCAGCGTCAACGCCAGCGCGTCGGTGGGATCGACGGAATCAAGCCGCTCGTAGCTCCGCTCAAAGGTGCGTGCCACATGCTGGACATGCTGCGTGGGCGAGAGCCCCGCCGCCTGCAACGAGGGATCGTCAAGGATCGTTGGGGTGGTGAGGCGCTGGAGATAGTGGGCAGGCGTCAGCGTATGACGATATTTCGCCAGGAAGCTGCCGGCCAGATGGAGGGCCAGCGGGAGATCGCCAAGCATCGCCGCAATGGTGTCGAGATCCGCATCGTCCGAGGGCACATCCGAGCGAAATGAGCAGAGCAGCGCGATACTCTCGGTGCGGGCCAGTACATCCAGCGCCACCGCCTGCACCCCGAGCGTCGCGTCCCAAAGCTGGCGGCGGCTGGTGATGAGGACCCGACAGCCGCCGTGCGTGGGTTGCCACTGCTGGAGCAGCACCTCATCCTCGCAGTTATCGAAGACGAGGAGGCGCGACAGCGGATGCGCCCAGGCAGCGCGTACCAACTCCACCTGCTTCTCAAGCGGATACCTATCGAACTCTGGGTTGAGGTTCAGCCCGGAGACCCCACCACACGCCGCCACTTCTGCCGGCACGGCGGCGGGATCGGCGAAGCTGAGCCAGAACACGCCGCCAGGGAAGAACTGCCCATAGCGATGGACGAACTCACACGCGAGTTGTGTCTTCCCAATCCCGCCCAGTCCCGTCGCCGCCGCGATCTCCACCTGCCCAATCGCCGCCGTTCCGCCCGCTGTCAGCGCACGGGCCAACTGGCGCAGGTCAGCGTCCCGACCCACAAACAGCGGATTGCGACGCAGCGGCATGCGCGAGCCCGGCGGCAGCGGCGCAGGCGGCGGCACGGTGTCGAGCGGCAGCGGTACGATCGGGAGCTGGGTCCTGGCCTGCGGGTCGGGCTCGCTGGGCGCGAGGATTGGCGGTAAGCAATCCGCGCTGCGCTGGCCCCGAACGACCGCCACAAACACCGCCCGCTCATCGGGCGTCAGCTTCAGGCAGGTCGCCAGGCGCTCCGCCAGCTGGCGCGAGGGCCGCTGGAACTCGGCTTCCTGTTTGCGGATCGTGACTTCGGCGCAGCCGACGCAGTCCGCTAAGGCCGCCTGGGTCAGGTCCAGGGCTTTGCGCCGGCGGCGCAGCCATGATCCCAGCGACTCGTGCGCGTGATCGTCTGACATAGCTGGTACTCCCAACATACGAGCGACACAAGCATCCGGTGCCGACATCCGAGGCAGCGGGGGGATCGTGGTGATTATACCCGGCTTCCGTCTGCGGCGGGAACAGCACGGCTGCCGGATCTGCATCGGCATTGGTTAATGCGCTCTTAACTCAATCGGTTTTTGGATCGGAAACCGTTCGCACAACTCGGCTGAAATCTGGTGTACTACCGCTAGCGGAACGATGCCCCTGCGGCAGCGGAGGCGGAGTGACGAGCGATCAGCGGCTTGCTCCGCACCGCGGCTGGTCCGTCGGGTGTAGCGCCACGGATGGATCGGCACCGGGCGAGGCGGCGCGCACGGGATGCTCGGTGAATCGTTCATGAACGGAGGAACAGCGACTAAAGTGGTGCCCGCCTACATCTCCACGGGTGCGGGCTGCCGCACAGAGATACGCTGATCAACTCGCCCGCGATCGCCCGATCGGGGCCGACGGAGCACCCCCCAGATCTATGTTCTTGCGGAGGTTTCCGTGTTCAAACGTTTGTTTGTGCTGGTCCTACTTGCCATCGCGACGGTGTCCGTCAGTGCGCCTGCTCGTGCCGCGACGCTCTCCCTGTCAGGACCGTGGTGTGTATCCGATGGTGGAAGGTTCTATTCGTGTAGTGGAAGCGCGTCTGGTGGCACCGGCACCTACACATCCTATGCGTGGACGGTCCGCTCGCCAACGGGGTCTACCGATGACTACTACTTCGACGACGAGTCAGAGCTGCTGCTGTATTGCTGGAGGGGCGGTCTGCACACCATCACGCTTACGGTGACGGACAGCGCCGGAGCCAAGGTATCGCGTCAGACCACCTATCGGTGTATTGTGTGATCGGGCGAGGGTTCCCAAGAGGAGCGCACGCCGCGTAGAGTAATCATCCCCCACAGTATCTTTCCACAAGGAGGCCATATGATTCGTCGTTGTGTGTTTGCTCTGTTCATCGGGGTACTGTTGGCGCTGGGTAGCGTTGCGGTTGCTCCGCGTCACGTTCAAGCAGTTCCGTACGAGTGCTGTCTGCGCGGCTGGACCAAGACCTACTATAACAACGCCGCCCACTCAACGGCCGTTGGGGAGCAGTCGCGCGTCTGCTCCACCGGAAGAGTCGTGATGATCTGGGGTACTACGTCAGCCTACTACACGCAGGTATGGTTCGAATGCCCCTAACGCCGACGACCCACGGAGGGAACGGTGCCACCAGCCACGGGTGCGGCAACACGTGCTCATTCCGTCATCGTGGGGCAGTCGGGAT
This sequence comes from Herpetosiphonaceae bacterium, assembly GCA_036401895.1. Taxonomy (GTDB): domain Bacteria; phylum Chloroflexota; class Chloroflexia; order Chloroflexales; family Kallotenuaceae; genus LB3-1. The sequence goes on from DASWTW010000098.1 coordinate 3,074, forward strand.
GCGCCCGTGCTGCCCGTCGGTTGTCCGTCCATTGGTCCATTACCACATCGGAATGTTTGAAAGGAAGAAACGAATGCAACACGTACACATGCTCCGCAAGCTCGGTGTCCTCCTGCTGGCGCTGGGTCTGTTCGCCGTATCGACGGTGCCAACCACAGCTAGGACCGGTGCGATCGCGCCTCCCCGCACGACGGCCGCCACAACGCTCATGGGCGTGGAGGCCATTCAGATCGAAACCGAATACTATAGTGACAGCAGCAGGACGGTGCTCGTCGGGGGCGAGACCGTCCTGTGTAACGGTATCAAATACCGTTGGGGGCAGAAAACAGCGTACTACATTCGGTACTATGAGTCATGTGGGTAAGACCGTGGCGCACACGCGCGAAGGTCAGTGAACCTGCTGCGCGCTGCTCCCGTAGCGGTAGGCAATCGGAACCATCACGGGTCCTCGCCACGGTTCAACCAGACTCTTCGCGCGTGTGCGGTCCTGCGACCGACGCATGCCACCATGGGCAGCACGATCCAACGGGCGACACGCGTCGGCGCGACGTGGCCGCACCACCCCCAGAGGAGATGCTCCATGTTCAAACGTTTGTGTGTCCTGTTCTTGCTCATCACCGCGACCGTGTCCGTCAGTCCGCCGGCCCAGGCCGCGACGCTGTACGTTGAGTTGGATTGCCAGGGCTTTAACCAACAACCGTTCTATCTCTGCCTAGCGACCACATATGGTGGTACTGGCTCCTACACGTCCTATCGGTGGAAGATTAAAGCGGGCGCGTATGCCCCCACCTACACCACGACGTCCTCTTCGCGCTATGATGGGTATTGCTCCGTCAAGGGCATGCCCTACACCGTGACCGTGACCGTAACGGACAGTGGCGGGGCCACGGGAACATCGGCCAGCAGCACCTTCCGGTGTATGATGGACGAATATTGAGGTGATACATCGGTCCAACACGAGGAGCGCCGCGCAGCCCGTCGGAACCTGGGCTAGCAGGGCCAGGTAAGCTTAAGCAGGAGGTTCTGGTATGACCCCGATCCGTCGTCTCGCCGTGACCGCCCTCGTCGCGCTGTTCATCGCCCTCGGTACCGCTGCACCGATCTCCGCCGTCAATCGTCACGGGCACATCCAACTGTGCCCTGTGCCTGTAAAACCCTGTGGGATAGGGGAATAGCCCTAGCACGCATCCTCATGACCAATGCCGCCCAGATCGGTAACGATCTGGGCCGCGCTCATATTGGCCATCAACGATTCGCGGCATGCGGCCTGAAGCGCCAGGTGACGCTCAGCCGTCCAGCATTCGACGACCTGATCCAAGCTCCCGGCGTGGGGCCGCGCAACCC
>DASWTW010000099.1:0-32878 GCA_036401895.1 Herpetosiphonaceae bacterium
GGCTGCTGCATCCCAACAATGACGTGCTGATCCTGACCTCGGCCACGCTGGGATCGCAGCCGATCGTTGAGCGGCTCCACTATTACGCCTCCGACATCACCCTGGGACAACCCCTCGTCGCCCATGATCTGCTCGCCAACGGTATCTGGGTCTGCGCGGATTATCAGGCTCCCGATACCATGTATATCGAGCTGAGTGTCGTGACGATGGACGGGTTGGATGAGCAGGCCACCAGCGCCCTGCATGCGTTCGACACCTGCGCCACGACCTGCGGGGCCATCTTTCCGGCAGCCCTGCCGTATTTCGGCCTCGGCGAGGGGTTGCTGAAGGGCTTGGGCGCGCTGTGGCAGCGCTTCGAGCGCCACGAAAGCTATAGCCTCGTGGAACCGCTCCAACTCTTTGCGCCCGGCACGCCCGATGCAAAAACGCTCCGAGTGGGTCACTATGTCCTGCTCAGCGAACCGATCGATGGCAGCCAGTACGTGCTGGAAGACGGTGGGCACGTGGTAACAGCACAGGGCAGCGAACCGACGGGCGCGTCCGGTCACCCCCTCTCCTATGCAGTGCTGCGAATCGATCCTGTCGATTGCGTCGAGCCGGATCACCTCGTGTCGCAGCAGGCCGCCGCGCTCCTGACCCAGTTTCACACGGACCACGACGGCCATCCCAGCGGCGGCATGACGACGGCTTTTGATGCGCTCACGGACACGCTCACGGCCGCCACGCAATTTACGCAGCTCCAGCGCTATCAGGAGCTGGTGCGGAAGGGCGAGCAGCGCACGGCGGCAGAAACCACGCTCATGCAGCAGATCGCCCGGCGCCCGGAGTTGCAGCCGTTTTTACCACACGCTGCCTAACCGTCGTTGATCGCCAAGCAGGAGCGCGTTGAATCGTCGCTAGCGCATGGCGATCATGACGTCCGGCACGCCAATGCAGAGGGCTCTGCGGCGAACCACGCCGTCACGTGCGGAGTGTCCGCCTGACGAAACAAACCTGTCAAGCGAGCGCGGCATGCGCTCCCATCAAGAAGGAAGGTCATGGACATGGTAGCTGACAACACGCGGCTTGCTGGTCAATCCAACACGAGCTGGACCGTCGAGCATCTGGGGCAGGGCTCCTCGCCGAGCGCGGTCTTTCTGGCGAAGGACGGCGGTGCGTTCTTTGCCAAGGGGGTCGCCTACTCGCCGGTCCCCATCGGCGGGAGCTTTCACTATACCCCACAGGTCGGGGATTGGTTTCACGGACCGTGGACGATCATCGCGGCGCGCGACATGCCCATGATGCGCGCGCTGGGTCTGAATTTCGTCCGAACCTACGCGTTTTGGTGGTGGCAGGTGACGACCGACCTCCAGGTCATGCGGACGCTCGACCAGAGCAGCCCGATCACCACCACAGGCACCGAGCCGTTCGACGAGCGTACTGGTTTCTTTTCGGCGCTTGAGGAGAACGGCGTCTACAGCCTGATCGGCGTCGCCCTTGACGGGGGCAATGTGTTCGACGGCGGGAGCGATGCGGTCAGATTCGCCTACGGAAACTTCTATCTCCAGACCGCCGAAAAACTGGCGCGTGAATACGGCGACGAACCCTCGGTCATGGGGTTCTGCCTCGCGAACGAGCAGAACCAGGCTGCGCGGAACACCCGAGCCGACGTCTGGGCGTATTATTTCTTGATGAAGCAGCGCGTGCAACGTGGGCTGGGCTCCAACAAGAAGCTGGTCAGCATTGCATGGCAGAACGACGCGGACCTTTACAACGGCACGCATACGGTCGACCTGTCGGATGCGAACATCGCCACCCTCCCGGCGGCGAATGGGAGCGGCGACACGGAGATCGATCTCCAGCAGGCAGCGCGAGATCTGCGCGCGGCCCTCGTCGGCGGCCCCCCTGCCGACCTGACGACGGTCCCCGTCGAACAGATCATCTCGACGATCTGCGACGTCTGGGGCCTCAACATCTACGCCGGAATGGGTGACAGCTTGCAGCACTTCGACGCCCATGTGTTCCAGACGCCCTATGCCCGGCCCTTGCTGGTGACCGAGTGGGGCCATGCGGGCACCGAGAACCATCCGGCGAGCGCGGTCGGGCCAATCGCCGGGAACGCGGGCCTCGTCGAGCAGGACTCGACGGGCATGAAGACCGCAGCAGACGGGATCGACAGCGACATCGCCGCCATGCAGGGCTATCTGAAGTTCGTCTCAGGTGGCACCTACTTCGAGTGGACGGACGAGTGGTGGAAGAATGACTCGTTCTGGGATGCCATTCCCCAATCGCAGCAGGACTACCTCAACGAGCAGATCAGCGCGTGGAAGCCGGGCGCTCCGCCGCCCACCTACCAGCTCGACGCTGCCGGCAAGATCACCTTCAATAGCGGGCAGACGGGGTATCCGCAGTACACGTTCGTGTGGGACGGGAGCGCCAACCAGGCGTGGCCGGAGGAGGGCTGGGGGCTCCAGTCCGTCGCGCCCAACGGCCGTCAGGCATGGGACAACCCCTGGAACGTCTCCGCCAACCAGCCGTATCCGGCGGACGTGCTCATCGAGCGGACGATGTTGCTCGACGCGCTCTTGGGACGCGCAGGTGCCTACGTGAACAAAGGCTACCCCATGCTGGAAACGGCCTACGAACAGCTCATGAACTCGTAGCTGGACGAGGTCCTTGGGCGGACCTGCTTCCGAGCGGCGTAGCTGCAGGCCAGGGGGGCCGCGCCCTGACGTGCGGCGCGGAGATCGTGGCTGACCAGGCTCGTCAGCGTGCAGCCGAACCCATGCAGCCGTCTTGCGGGTGATCGACGTGAATCGTCCGCAAGACGGCCGCGATCTCGCGGGGCGACCGTTGCGCTGGCACAGGCTGCCCACATCCGAAAACGACGTCGATTACCAGCGCCTGATGGATCGCCTCGCAGCGCGCACTGGTCAGGCGCTGGTGATTGGCGACCGTGCGACCGGTCTTCCGCAGGATCACGGCTGCACACATGACATCCTGGGTTCCCAGCACGATCCGATCACCTAGAGCAGCATGCGCAATCCGGTGGAGCTGATCAGCGTGCTTGTGATTCATTGATCGAAATAGAGACAGGAGCTGGATACATGCCTTCTCAAGACTTGTATATCGTTGCCTGGAATAGCCAGGGAGATAGGTGGGATTACATCTTCCCTAACTTAAAAGCACAGCTCGGCAACGGCATCATCCCGACCAATTTCATATCATCAGCTCAAGAGCTGGCCTATCCCACGGTCGCAATCATTACAGAAGCAGGGATCATACCTTGGATATCGCCGGATATTTCCTATACGGTAAACCAGGTGTATTCGCGACCAGAAAGAGGCACACGAAATAGTACAAGCGCAACCCCGCCATCAACATTTCTTCGCGACGCTTCACGTCAACGAGGTGGATCTTATTGGGTGCCATGGCTTCGGACCATCGATACGAACCAACAAAATGCACGCTGCTCTCTCAGAGGGTTTCATAGCAAAGTACAGCTAGGGAAGATAACATCTGCAAAACAGCTTGCCGGGAGTGATCCGTCAAGCCGACCGGTGGTCAAGATACAGATAACCTATCCATTCCAAATTACCATCGTTCAAGTCCATCTTACAAGCGGAGGACGCACAAAAACATACAATCAGCTCAATGAACTCATCAATACGATTAAAACCATGATCCCTGAAGGGACGGCTGGCATCATTGTGGGCGATATTAACGCCAACATTCTTGGAACAACCCCTGAACTTCCCAATACCGCTATGACGGTACAGGTTACCGTTCCGATCTCCGAAACGCCGCCCACCTTCACCCTTTCCTTTGAGCACCTGAACGGCGGCTCCCCAAGCGAGTACAGCACCTTACCTATCAATGACCCAAACAACCCCGTATTTAGCTGGATGAACGAGGTGTTTGCTCAGAGCAGCGGTTGGTTAAACACCTTTGTCAGCCCCAAGTTCGTCGACGATACTGATAGCGATCATCCCTACGGCTGGACGGTGGGTGAGCTGCTGGCACAGGCGAAATTTCTGACCACCACACCGCCGACCAGCGCCGCGCAGGATGCTGCCGCTGAGGCTGCGCTTCCGACCTACTACCTCAATCTGGACGGTTTTAAAAATCTTAACGCGCAACAGATCGTATTCAACCTCATACAGACCCTCGTAGATACGTTGACGAGCTCTCAGTATCCGTTGATCCAGCTCCCTGAACATGGCGGTATCTATGTCACCAAGCAAGAGTCAGGCGAATCAGACACACGCTATGGGCTCTGTTAGTTGACTCATATTTTCCCGGCGGTTGGAACCATATTCGTTCCGGGAGTCTGTTCGTCATAAGATGCTATTGCCGAAAAAAGAAGAAGCTCCAAAGGACTAGTATCTCGGTAACAAGTGGCAGCCCCACCACGTGATGGTGCTGGGCGATGCCATCCGCGTCAGCGGCCAGCCAACCTCCGTAGCCATCACCCTGGATGGGGCGACGGCGCTGGTCTGTGATCAGCATACTGACATGGTGAGCGTGCTGGATGTACGCACGCCAAATAAGGTCGCCGTGATTGGTGTGCCCATCCATGTCGGCGACGGGCCACAATGCGTGGCGATCACACCGGATGGGACCACCGCGCTCGTCTGTAATACTTGGGATAGCACGGTGAGCGTGCTGACTTAACGCGCCGCCCACGCACTCAAAGGAGTAATCCATGGATCTGCAATGAGCGTATGCCTTCGTGCCCACGCCCAACCCCTTGGGCCTGGCCGTCGCGCTCCACGGCGGTGCTATACCCCTGGCGCATCACGGCCAGCGTGCAGGTGGTCGCGGTCGAGTCGTGCTCGTAGGCACGACTCAGGGTACGGTCAGGATCGGGATGAGCGCGGGTACGGTCGTGGTGACCTGGGCACGGCTCGCGTCCGACCACGGGCTCGACACCGGAAGAGTTGGCGTCCCTGGTCGCGGCTCGCCTCCTCATGGCTGACACGGCATCCCGATTCCGTGCTGAGTGTACCTGGGATGCAGTATACCGTACCTCAGCATAACCCAACGGAACCGCGCACCGCGGTGTACCTCCGGTAGCTACTGCTCGACCAAGAGTACCGGTTCGCGCACCAGTTCCAGCAGCGGGCGCACGCGTCGCACCGTCCTTCACTGCAACAAGTCCACGAGCACCCACGTATCACCACCTGATGCAGGCATACGAGCAGGCTGGAGGAATTGCGTGAAAGCGATTGTGTACACAACCTACGGATCACCGGATGTTCTTCAGTTCACGGACGTAGAAAAACCTACGCCCACGGACAATCAAGTATTGGTCAAGGTGTACGCGGCATCCGCCAATCCCGCTGATTGGCATCTGATGCGTGCCGAGCCGTTCTTGGCACGTTTCGCAAATGGGCTGCTCAAGCCCAAGAACACGCGGCTCGGTGCTGATGTGGCGGGGCGGGTGGAAGCGGTCGGCAGCACCGTCACACGGCTGCAAGCAGGGGATGCTGTATTTGGAGAGCTGCCCTTAAATGCGTTAGGCAGTTTTGCCGAGTATGTCTGCGTTACGGAAGATCTCTTGGCGTTGAAACCGGCCAGGCTGACCTTCGAGCAAGCAGCAGCCGTTCCTTTAGCGGCGTTCACGGCTTTGCAGGGGTTGCGCAATAAAGGACAGATTCAGCCAGGTCAAACGGTGCTGATTAACGGTGCGTCTGGTGGTGTGGGGACCTTTGCGGTCCAGATTGCCAAGGCATTCGGAGCTGAAGTAACGGGCGTATGCAGTACACGCAATCTGGACCTGGTGCGCTCGATTGGCGCAGATCACGTCATTGATTACACGCAAGCAGATTTCACCAAACGTGGGCAGCGCTATGACCTGATTTTTGATGCTGTCGGCAATCGATCGGTTGCCGATCTTAAACGTGCATTAACCCCCCATGGTAGATGTGCCGTCGCCGGGTTTACCAGTCTGTCGCGCTTGTTCGAGATCATGGTACTGGGCGGGAAGCGAGTCGGTATGATGGCGACGGCGGAAGCAAACCAAAAGGATTTGATTTTTATCAAGCAGCTGCTTGAGTCCGGGAACGTGGTCCCCGTTATCGATAGACGGTACCCGCTTCGTGAAACGGCTGAAGCGATCCGGTATCTTGAAGCAGGACACGCCAGAGGAAAAGTCATCATAACGGTGGAACAAGCCGGCGAAACCTAAGCAGGACTCATTGCGTTGCTCGTCAAACGGCCCTGGGCAACGGACGATCAGAAATGTCGTGCCTATGTTGCCACCTGACGAGCTGACCTTCCGATAAGGCGTGAAATGAGGGCGGGCTAACCGCTAAGCTCACACGCCGCCCACACTACCTGTACGATTCTTGACGCTGCACAAGCCGCAGCCATGCGTAAAAAACGCCGACGTTCATGCGGTCGTGTGCAACCATCCATATTCGTCAACGAGCACTCCTGACCAGAGAAACGCTGCCGCCACCTGCTAGCATAGAGCCATGAGCCAGCAGCTCAGACCCGACCAAGCACTGGCGCGGAGGAGCCCGCGGTGCAACCTGGTCCTCAATCACTCCCACATTGGTGGTGTACCGGCTCCCGCGCGCCGACCCCGATCAGCAGGCTTTTGATGATCGCGGCCTGAGATCGGGTTGGATGATCGGAGCAGAAAAGGATGCCGGCTGTGCGATCGCGTGTCCAGCGACAGCGACGCTGGAGCCGTGACGAGGCTGTGCGCCTTATGGCTACACAGCCTGCTCGCGTAGGAACGCGATAACCGTCGCCGTCCACGCGCTCACAGGTGTGCGCTCCTGCTGGCGAGGCACCTCGGGGAACGGGCCACCGTAGTCGTCCGAGAGCCAGCCCTCCTGCGCGAGCGCCCCAATCAGATCGATCCGTGCCGCTTGGCGATCAAGAGAACTCGGCACGCGGAAGGCCAGCACGCGCATCGGTGTTGTCGCATCGATTCCGGCGCGGGCGAGCCAGTCGCCCACCACCCGCACCTCGGGGTCGCTGCCATGTAAGTGCAGTTCAGCGCGCGCGGCGGGATGCAACCACGTCGCGCCAACATACACGACCGTCGCGTCATGCGGATGGAACCAACAATACACATAGGCCTGTTCCAGGGTCACGTGTCCATCACGCACCTGGACCTCGACGATATCGAGAGCACTGGTCATGCAACCTCCGATCTCGAGAGTTGGATGGACGGCGAGCCGCATTCTGCTGGTGCGAGGCTACCACGCCCATGCCAGAATATACAGCTTACAACCGCGACGGCGGCGGCACCTCGCGCCCTTCATCGGTTCGCAGCGCCCCAACCAACTGCTCAAAAGCACATTCAAACCTGGCGTTATCGTACTCCCAGCCGGTGAAGTCGGCGCCCAGGCGGGAGCGGACCCGACTTGCTTTCCCATCCTGCCACTCTCACAGGGAACATCGCGACGATCCTCAATCGGAGCATCAGGAATGCTCTACCGTTCGTGCGTGGCTCTTGTTTTGCTTCCAAGCAATCGCGCTGCAACAATGAGCACGATGCCGATCGGAAAGTATAGAACAGCATGCGACCAAACACCATAACAAAGGACGGCAAACCCAATACTCCGAACAACGACATTCCTTGGTTCGGCTTGACCCATCATCCAGGTGCCGAGTTTGGTGTGGTAAAGCTGCGCAACATCGTGTCGCCACACAAGCAGCGTGCCGAGAATCGACGCGCCCAAGATCGTAGCGACGGCGACCAAGAGGCTGTGGGTCCAAAGAAAATACCAGCCAATCAGGACGCCGAGCAGATCAGCGGTGAGTTTGGCTGGATGCGCGTGCTGAATCATGATGCGCTCGATGAAGCGAAAGTTTGTTTTCGGTTGCACACTGCGCTCCTGTTTGTTTTTAGGTTACCTTAAAAACAGAATACTGCACTCCTAAAACCTTGTCAAGAGAGAAGCCCAAACTGACGCTTTTTCCGCGGATTGCTGCGGCACCCAACGCACCATGTTGATTGACAGGCCAGAAAACTTGTGCTACCATGCCTAGTATCCCCCCCAGAGCCATGTGTAGTCGTGCCCCTTAAATCAAATAATTATTTAGATGTACGTCGCTGTTCGTGGTTTATAGACACGCATATAGCTTGATCTTTCCTCACTTGCCCATCTAAGAGCTGCACTCAATGTCGAGCTCAGTCTTCGATGACTGAAAGCGTTCGAGCACCGATGCTCGTTGAACGCAAAGATCGTGATGGTCTGCCGAGGTTAGCCAATAACAAGGTAGAGCATTGATGCATACGCTTGATAGCAACTCACTCGTAGCACTGCTGCGCCAACAAGCGGATCATAAGCCTCACGAGGTACTGTACACCTTCCTCATAGATGGAGAAGATCGAGCCGCGTCCATGTCCTACGCTGAGCTTGAGCTACGGGCACAAGCGATCGCTGCCGCCCTCCAGTCGCTGGGTAGCGAACCTGGGCGGGCGGTGCTGCTCTACCCGCCGGGGCTGGACTACATCGGGGCGTTCTTTGGCTGTTTATTTGCAGGCTACGTCGCGGTGCCGCTCTATCCGCCGGAGCCAGACAAACCATTCAGCCGGTTTCAATCGGTTATCGAAGATGCGCAGGCGACCATCGCGCTGACGACTCGCTCGATCTTTGAGCTTGTACAATCGTTCATCGCGGACGACCCGGCTCTGCAAGCGCTGCACTGGCTCGTGACCGACGATCTGTCGCTGGACTCTGCCCCGGCGTGGAAGATGCCAACGATCAAGCGCGAGGATCTCGCATTTTTGCAGTACACCTCAGGCTCCACAGGACGACCCAAGGGCGTGATGTTGAGCCACAACAATTTGCTGCATAATTTGGAGCATATTTATCATTGCTTCGATCACAGCGCGGAAAGCCAGGGCGTGATCTGGCTGCCGCCGTATCATGACATGGGCCTGATTGGCGGGATCTTGCAACCGCTGTATGGTGGCTTCCCGGTCACGCTGATGTCGCCGCGTGACTTTTTGCAGCGTCCGGCGCGCTGGCTCCGGGCGATCTCACGTTACCGAGGGACAACCAGCGGTGGGCCCGACTTCGCCTATGAGCTGTGTCTGCGGCGGGTGTCGGCAGAAGTCCGTGAGCAGCTCGATCTGTCCTCCTGGCGCGTCGCCTTCAGTGGCGCCGAGCCAGTGCGATCGTCCACACTGCGGCGCTTTGCCGAGACATTCGCCGCGTGCGGCTTCCGATCGAGTGCGTTCTATCCGTGCTATGGCCTGGCCGAGGCAACGCTGATCGTTGCAGGCGGTACGGTCGCAAAACCTCCTGTGACCCATACGATTGAGCGCGAAGGGTTAGCCCAGGGCCGCGTCGTAACGGCGCAGCGCGAGGGCCAGGAGCTGGTCGGCAACGGAGCGAGCCTCGCGGATCAAACGCTGCGAATCGTCAGGCCCGAGACGGGCGCGCCGTGTGCCGACACCGAGATCGGCGAGATCTGGGTGTCGGGAGCCAGCGTGGCCCAGGGGTACTGGAACAAGCCCGAAGCGACGCAGGCCACGTTTCGCGCACAGCTCCGTGACGGCGACACGCGACCGTTTCTGCGCACCGGAGATCTCGGCTACATTCATGCCGGCCAGCTCTATGTCACGGGACGGCTGAAAGATCTGATCATTGTTCGTGGCCGCAACTATTATCCCCAGGATATCGAGCAGACCGTCGAGCAGAGCCATGCTGCCCTGCGCGCCGGTCGCGGTGTGGCCTTCGCGATCGAGCTGGACGGAGAAGAAAAGCTCGTCGTCGCGCATGAGGTGCGGTCACAGTACACCAGCCAGGCTGAGCAGATCGAGCAGACGATCCGCCAGGCGGTGATGACCGAGCACCAGGTACAGCCGTATGACATCGTGCTCCTGCCGGCGAAGTCAATTCCGCGCACTTCAAGCGGCAAAAAACAGCGCTTTGCGTGTCGCGAGTCCTATCTCAAGCAGCTCTGGACGCCGATCCGGTCCGGCCTGTCTGCCGAACCACAGCCGAAGCCTGCACCAGCCACCGGCCTGCCGATCCGCGCCACGCTCGCGACAACGAATGATCCACAGATCCGGCGTGAGCAGCTGCTGACCTATCTGCACGAGTCGGCAGCCACGCTGCTGCGATTGCGGCCGGCCCAGATCCGGCGGGACGAGTCGTTGCAGCACTTTGGTCTCGATTCGCTGCAGGCGGTTGAGTTTCAACATACCATTGAGACGGAGATCGGCGCAGTTGTGGGTCTCACCACGCTGCTGGGAGGCAGCCTGGAAGCGGTCGCCGACGAGATCCTGGCTGGGCAAACTCCCCCTACGCCGCCAGTCCAAGCACCAGGCGCCATGCCCGATCCGGCGCCAACATCCTACGGACAGCGCGCGCTCTGGTTTGTCCAGCAGCTCGATCTCCAAAGTGCTGCGTATAACATTTACAGCGCCGTTGAACTCGTATCGCCCGTGGATCGTGCGACGCTGCAGCGCGCGCTCCAGGAACTCGTCGCGCGCCAGGCGATCCTCCGCACGCGGCTTGTTTCCGAGGGCGGCGATCTGGTGCAGCGGATCGCGCCGGCTGACGTGATTGACTACCGCGTCGTGGATGTGCGGAGCCTCGCTGCTGAGGTGGTAGACGCGCAGATCGCGGATGAAGCGCACCGTCCCTTTAATCTCACGGACGGCCCCTTGTTTCGCGCGCGGCTTTATCAGCTGCCCGAAGGACGACAGGTGCTGCTGCTCGTCGTGCATCACATCATCGCCGACTTCTGGTCACTCAGAATTCTGAGCTATGAGCTTGGCGTGCTTTATACCGCCGCGCTGCGCGGTGAGCAGCCTGGTTTGCCGGCGCTGACGACGCACTACTTTGATTATGTCAATCAGCAGACAGCGCTACTTTCACAAGCGCGCGGAAACGAGCTGTGGAGCTACTGGCAGCGCCAGACCCTCGCGCTGCCGACCCTGGCACTGCCGCTGGATCGCCCGCGACCAGCCAAACAAAGCTTTAGCGGCGCGGCGCACACGTTCGCGATCGACGCGGAGGTTGTGCAGCGACTCCAGCAGATCGGGCAGGCGCATGGGGTCACGCCCTACATGATCTTGCTGGCGGCGTTTCAGGCGCTGCTGGCACGCTACACGCACCAATCCGATATTGTCGTCGGATCGGCGTTTGCAGGCCGTGAGCACGCGCAGTTCGCCAATCTTGTGGGCTACTTCGTCAATCCGCTGGTGATGCGATCGCGCATTGCCACCTCGGACACATTCGCGAGTCTGCTGGCACGTGTGCGGCAGACGGTGCTGGATGGTCTGGCCCATCAAGCGTTTCCGTTCCCGCTGCTGGTCGAGCGGCTCAAGCTTGAGCGCGACCCGAGTCGTTCGCCGGTGTTTCAAACCATGTTCACCTATCAGAAGGCACCAGCGCTCGGCGGCGTTGACTTCACACCGTTTGCGCTCGATCTACCGGGCGCTCAAGCCAGCGTCGGCGAGCTGGCGATCCGCTCGCATCCGGTCGCAGCGAGGACAGCGCAGTTCGATCTCACGCTGACGATGGCGGAGTGGCAATCCACGCTTCACGGTCGCTTCCAGTACAACAGCGATCTTTTCAATCACGACACGATCGAGCGCATGGCCGGTCACTTGAGCACACTGCTGCGGATCGCGCTGGAGCAGCCGGATGCCCCGCTCGCGCAGCTGCCGCTGCTGACGCCGGCCGAGTTCGATGATGTGATCGTGCGGCGCAACCAGACCGATCTCGACATCCCGTCGCTGGCGTTTCCCGCACTGGTGACGCAGCAGGCCGCGCGCACGCCGCGCGCGCCGGCGCTCCGCTTTGGCGATCAGATCTGCTCCTACGCCGAGCTTGAGGCGCGCACGAATCAGCTGGCGCATCTGCTGCGGGCCCGTGGCGCCAGAGCAGGTACGACGATCGCGGTGTACCTCAACCGCTCGCTTGAGATGCCGATCGTGCTGCTGGCGATCTTCAAGGCCGGTGCCGCATTTGTGCCGCTCGATCCGGCGTTTCCTGAAGAGCGCCTCCGCTTTGTGCTTGGCGATGCCGGCGCGCAGCTTATCCTGACACAGCAAGCGCTACGAGAACGTCTGCCGGCCGGCTCGATCGCGGTGCTGGCGATCGACGCGCTGGCCGATGAGCTGGCCGACTATCCGACAACGCCGCTGCCTGAGCCCGTTATTCCCGAGCATTTGGCATACATTATGTACACCTCGGGCTCGACTGGCCGACCCAAAGGCGTGATGATCTCGCATCATAACTTGATGAACTACCTGGGCTGGTGCGTCGATGCCTACGGCGCGGCCAACGGCAACGGCGCGCCGGTGCAATCGTCGATCGCCGCCGACGCGATCTTTCCCAGCCTGTTTGCGCCGCTGCTGGCGGGCACCTGTGTGCATATCATGCCCGAGACGCGGCCGCTGGAAGCGCTGGCTGCCGCCTTTGCCGAGCGCAGCCCGTTGAGCCTGGTCAAGATCACGCCGACGCAGCTGGAAGTCCTGGGCTCGTTTCTGGCGGCCGATGCCGAACCGGCCGGCTGGGTCACGACGCTGGTTGTCGGTGCCGAGGCCGTGCGCGCCGAGGGCTTGAGCTTCTGGCGCGAGCGCGCTCCCGCCACGCGCATCCTCAACGAATACGGACCCACGGAAACCACCGTCGGCTGTAGCCTGTTCCGGGTTCCGCCGGAGTTTCCGTCCGTTGGCGCGGTGCCGATGGGCCTACCCAGCGCCAATACGCAGTTCTACGTGCTCGACGCGCAGCTACAGCCGGTGCCGGTCGGCGTGCCCGGCGAGCTGTTCATCGGCGGGGAAAGCCTGGCCTGGGGCTATTTGAACCGGCCCGATCTCACAGCTGAAAAATTCCTCCCCGATCCGTTTCGTCCGCTGCCGGGAGCACGCATGTATCGCACGGGCGATCTGGTGCACCTGCTCCCCGATCCCGAAGCAAACCTGATCTTTGTCGGGCGGATCGACGATCAGGTCAAGATTCGCGGCTACCGGGTCGAGCCGGATGAGATCGCCACGGTGCTGGCGGAAGCGCCGGGCGTAGCCGAGAGCGTGGTGCTGGTGCGCGAAGACACGCCCGGCAGCCAGCGGCTCGTCGCGTATGTGGTGCGGCATGCCGGTGCTGAGGTGCAGGTCGATCAGCTCCGCGCTCATGCGCAGATGCATCTGCCCGACTATATGGTACCCGCCGGCTATGTGGTGCTCGATCGCTGGCCGCTCACGACGACGGGCAAGATCGATCGCCGCAGCTTGCCGAGCCCGCAGTACCAGGCGGCGACAGGCACCTTTGTCGCCCCGAGCGGCAAGATCGAACAGCAGATCGCCGAGATCTGGAAGCAGGTGCTGGGCGTCGAGCAGGTCAGCGTCTACGATAACTTTTTTGATCTCGGCGGCCACTCGCTGCTGCTGGCGCGGGTTCAAGCCCGGCTGAGCGAGCAGCTGGGGCAGCCGGTAGCGTTGACGACCTTGTTTGAACGGCCCACGATCCGCGACATCGCTCAGTTTTTGGTCGCCGGCGATGAACAGCGCGTGAAGCCAACCGAGGAGGCGCGCAGTCGTGCCCAGCAGCAGCGCGCCGCACGTCGTCGCCGCACAGGTGGAGTTGAAAAAGAATGACCGCCGATACAGAAACAAGCCTGCCACAGGAGGCGCTTGCAATCGTTGGCCTGGCGGGACGGTTCCCGCAAGCGCCTGACCTGGACATGTTCTGGCACAACTTGAAACACGGCATCGAAGGCATGACCGTCTTCAGCGATGAGGAGCTGCTCGCCCGTGGCGTGCCGGCCCGGCTGATCAGCGCGCCGAACTTCGTTAAAGCCGCGCCGGTGCTGAGCAACATCGACCAGTTCGACGCCGCGTTCTTCGGCTACACGCCGAGCGAGGCGCAGCTGATCGATCCCCAGCAGCGGATCTTTCTGGAGACCGCGTGGCACGCTCTGGAGCACGCCGCGATCGACCCTGGCAGCTATCCGGGAACGATCGGTGTGTTCGGCGGCACGAGCCTGAGCACCTATCTGCTCTTCAACGTGCTGCATAATCCGCGCTACGTCGATCAAGAAAACGACTTCGAGGTCGTGATCAGCAACGACAAAGACTTTGTGTGCACACGCGTCGCCTACAACTTCGATCTGCGCGGCCCGAGCTTCGACGTGCAAACCGGCTGCTCGACCTCGCTGGTGGCGACACATCTCGCCTGCGAGGCGCTGCTCAGCGCCCAGTGCGATGTTGCACTGGCCGGCGCTGTGTCGGTGAACGTACCACAGCGCACCGGCTATCTCTACGAGGAGGGCGGCATCGCATCGCCGGATGGGCACTGCCGCGCCTTTGACGCCAAAGGCCAGGGCACCGTCTTCGGCAGCGGCGTGGGCGTGGTGGTGCTCAAGCGGCTCGACGATGCGCTGCGTGACAACGACACGATCCATGCGCTGATCCTCAGCTCGGCGATCAACAACGACGGCGCGCAGAAAGTCGGCTTTACCGCGCCCAGCGTCACCGGACAGACCGAGGTCATCTCGCGGGCGCTGGCGCTGGCGGATATTCCAGCCGAAACGATCGGCTATGTGGAGGCGCACGGAACTGCGACGGCGCTGGGCGATCCGATCGAGGTCGCGGCGCTGACCAACGCGTTTCGCGCCGACACCGATGCCACGCAATTCTGTGCGCTGGGATCAGTCAAGACCAATATCGGCCATCTCGATGTAGCGGCCGGCATCGCCGGCTTGATCAAGACCGTGCTCGCGCTCAAACACGGCGAGATTCCACCGAGCCTGCATTTCGAGCAGCCCAATCCGCAGATCGACTTTGGGAGCAGCCCGTTCTTCGTCAACTCGACCTGCATTCCGTGGCCGCGCAACGGAGCGCCGCGCCGCGCCGGCGTCAGCTCGTTCGGCATCGGCGGCACGAATGCACATCTGATCGTTCAGGAGGCGCCCGCGCTGCCGGCGACAAGCCCGCCTACGAGCCAGGATCGGCTCGTGCTGCTGTCGGGGGCGAGCGAGAGCGCGCTGGAGGCCGTCACGTCCCGGCTGCACGAGTATCTCAGCCAGCAGCCAGCCCCCGATCTCAGCGATGTTGCCTACACGCTTCAGGTCGGCCGCAAACGCCTGCCGTGGCGGCGGGCATTCGTCTGCCGTGATCCGGCAGAGGCGACCGATGTGCTGCTCACGCTGCCCGACGACAGGGTATGGACGACCAATCAAGAGCTGGTCGATCGTCCGGTCGTGTTTATGTTTCCCGGCGGCGGTGCGCAGTACGTCAATATGGGGCGCGAGCTGTACGCCGCGGAGGGGGTCTTTCGGCAGGCGGTCGATCGGTGCGCGGCGATCTTGCAGCGGCAGCTGGGCTACGATCTCCGCGACCACTTATATCCCCAGCAGGTCGATGAGCAGAGCCTGGAGCGGATCAAAGATACCTCGCTGGCGCTGCCCGCGCTCTTCACGATCGAGTATGCCATCGCGCAGCAGCTGATCGCCTGGGGTATCCGGCCGTCGGCGCTGATCGGCCACAGCCTGGGCGAATATGCGGCGGGCTGTCTGGCAGGCGTCTTCTCGCTTGAGGATGCGCTGTCGATGGTGGTTGTGCGGGGGCAGCTCTTTGAGCAGATGCCGCGCGGCGGGATGGTGAGCGTGCTCGCGCCGGCGGAAGAGATTCAGGCCCTGCTGGACCCGGATCTCTCGATCGCTGCGATCAACAGTCCGTTCCAGTGTGTGGTCTCCGGCACCGTCGCGGCGATCGATCGCTTTGCCGGCAAGCTGGCCGAGCATGACATCGACTGCCAGCCGATCAAGATCAACGTCGCCGCGCACTCGCAGCTGGTCGATCAGATCTTGCCGCAGTTCGTGGCCTCGATGCAGCAGATCGATCTCCATCCGCCGCAGATTCCGCTGATCTCGAATGTGAGCGGCAGCTGGATCACCGATGCCGAGGCGACCGATCCCCACTACTGGGGACGGCAGCTGCGCCAGGCCGTCCAATTCCAGGCCGGTGCCGCCGAGCTGCTGGCCGAGCCGGGCTATGTGTTTGTCGAGATCGGGCCGGGCAGCACGCTCAGCACGCTGCTCAAGGCGCAGGCGGATCGTCGACGTGCCGCTGAGATCATCACAACGGTCTGCCATCCCCGCGAAGCGATCCCGGCCGATCGGTTCTTGCTCAACGCCGCCGGCAAACTCTGGGCAAGCGGCGTCACGCTCGACTGGCGCGCGTTCTATGGCGCGGAGCAGCGCCGCCGCATTCCGCTGCCGGGCTATCCCTTTGAGCGCCAGTCGTACTGGATCGAGCCGCAGACGCAGCGGTCTGAGCCGCAGCCGGCGAGCGGGAAGCTTGCCAATCCCGACGAGTGGTTTCACACGCCCGTCTGGCAGCAAACGCCGCCCGTTGCGAGCGGCCGGACCGCCACGCCGCGCCACTGGCTGCTGTTTGTCAACGACGATGAGCTTAGTCAGCGCCTGGTCGCGCTGTTGCAAGCCAGCGAGCAGATCGTGACGACCGTCGCTCCCGGCGCGGGATTTACCGCCCACGATCGACACTACACCATCCATCCTGGCGTTGGAGCCGACTACCAGGCGCTGCTCCAGCGGCTGAGCCAGCAGGACGTGCCGCCGACGCAGGTGGTGCATCTGTGGAGCGTGCGCGAGGCGACCGAGCTCGTCACGGCGCAGCGCTTCGGCTATAACGCGCTGATCCATCTGGCCCGCGCCTGGCAGGATGCGCCGTGGAGCGAGCCGGCAACCTGGTGGCTGATCGGGCAGCAGATGTATCGCGTCGAGAGCGGCGATGTGGTCAATCCCAACTATGCGATCAATGGCGCTCCCTGCCGCGTCATTCCCCAGGAGTATCCAGCGATCACGGCGTGCTACTGCGTGGATATCGGCAGGCCGAGCGCCCAGACGGCACGACTGCTGCTGGCCGATATGCTGGCGGCGCCCGTGGAGCGCGTGATCGCCTATCGGGGGCGGCAGCGCTGGCGCCAAAGCTTTGCGCCGGTTGCGATCACCAGGGATGCGCCCGTCGAATGGCCGCTGCGCGCGCAGGGCGTGTATCTGATCACCGGCGGCCTGGGGATCGTCGGGTTGCAGTGGGCGACCTATCTGGCGCAAACCTATCGAGCCAGGCTTGTGCTCCTGGCACGCTCCCCGTTCCCGGCGCGCGAAACCTGGCCGCAGCAGATCGCCGCCAATACGCCGGTGAGCGACAAGATTCGCCGGATTCAGGCGCTCGAAGCTGCCGGCGCGGAAGTCCTGATCCTCGCGGCAGATGTAGGCAGCGAAGCCCAGCTCCGCGCCGCGATGCGGGAGGCACAGCAGCATTTTGGACGGCTGCACGGCATCATCCACGCCGCTGGTATCGCCGGTGGCAAAGCGATCAAGGTTTTAGCCGATTTCGAGCCGACCGAGCGCGAGTCGCAGTTTGTGCCCAAGGTCTACGGCACCTACAACCTGAGCCGGATCGTGCCCGAGCTGGATCTCGATTTTGTCTTGCTGGTCTCGTCCACGGTGGCGATCTTCGGCGGCGTGGGCCTGACGACCTACTCGGCGGCTAATGCGTTTCTGGATGCGTTTGTCGCCAGCGACCACGCGCAAGGCACGCGCTGGCTGAGCCTGAACCTGGACCATCTCGGCGTGAGCCGCGCGCAGAAGGTTGCGACCTCGGTGGATCAGTACACGCTTGAGCCCCACGAAAGCGACGAGGTGCTGGAGCGCGTGCTCACCCGCTCGCCGGTCGCGCATGTCGTCGTATCGGCCGCCGATTTGCCGACGCGCTGGGATCAGTGGATCGTGCAGGCCGGTCGCAAAGAATCGGCGGAGGCCGAGCCGTCCAGCGGGTCGCATCCACGGCCGAAGCTGGAAAATGCCTATGTGCCGCCGAGCACGCCCACTGAGCAGGTGATCGCCGAGATCTGGCAGGACCTTCTCGGCATCGATCAGATCGGCATCGACGATAACTTTTTTATGCTGGGCGGCGACTCGCTCTTCGCGGTGCGGGCGACCAGCAAGCTGCGCAAAGCGCTGGAGGTCGATGTGCCCGTCGCGAGCCTGTACGAAGGCTTGACCGTGCGCTCGCTGGCCGCGATCGTCGCCGGCCTGCATCAGGAGCAGCGCGGCGATGCGGCGCCGATCGCGAGCGCCGAGCGGCATGAGCGCCGCGAGGCCCGGCAGGATCGCATCGAGCAGCTGCGCTCCCGACGACGCAAATAACAGGCTGTACCACGGGCTGTCGCTTCAGAAGCAACCGGTCTGCGTGAGCGCGCCAGCTTGGAGAAAAAGACGATGACAGACTACCATTCGGAGACAACCGGCAACGAGATCGCCGTGATCGGCCTGGCGTGCCGATTTCCCGGCGCGAACGATGTCGATACGTTTTGGCACAACCTCCAACACGGGATCGAAACGATCTCGTTTTTCGACGACGACCGGCTGGAACCGTCGGTTATCGACCACACCACCGATCCGACACATCCGCATTTCGTGCGCGCGGCGGCGGCGATCGAAGGCGTCGATCTGTTCGATGCGCAGTTCTTCGGCTACGCGCCCAAAGATGCCGCGCTGATCGATCCGCAGCAGCGACTCTTTCTGGAATACGCCTGGATGGCGCTGGAGGCCGCCGGCTACGATCCTGAGCGCTACCCGGACGCGATCGGCGTGTTTGCCGGAGCCAGAACCAACACCTATATCTATAACCTGCTTTTCAATCGTCCGGCGGTCGGCAACCTGACGCCCTTCGAGATCGGCGTCAGCAACGATTTTTCCTGTCTCAGCACCCGTGTCGCGTATAAGCTGAATCTGCGCGGCCCGGCCTATTCGCTGCACACGGCCTGCTCGACCGGCCTGTCCGCGATCCATCTGGCCTGCCAGAGCGTGCTGATCGGCGAGTGCCGCATGGCGCTGGCGGGCGGCGTTGCGATCAACGTGCCGCAGCATACCGGCTATCTGTACCGCGAGGGCGGCATTGTTTCGCCCGACGGTCACTGCCGCGCCTTTGACGCCGGCGCTGCGGGCACGATCCTCGGCAGCGGCATTGGCGTGGTCGTGCTCAAGCGGCTCGACGATGCCCTGGCCGACGGCGATACGATTCACGCGGTGATCAAAGGCAGCGCCGCCAACAACGACGGCTCGGCCAAAGCCAGCTATACCGCGCCGAGTGTCGACGGGCAGGCGGCGGTGATCGAGGAAGCGCTGACCGTGGCAGGGGTCGAGCCGGCAAGCATCGGGTATGTCGAAGCTCACGGCACGGGCACGCACCTCGGCGATCCGATCGAGATTCGCGCCCTGACCAAGGCGTTTCGCTCCGGGGACACGCGCAGCGGCTCCTGCGCGATTGGCTCGGTCAAGACCAATTTTGGACATCTTGAGTCCGCCGCCGGCCTGGCCGGATTCATCAAGACGGTGCTGGCGCTCAAGCACAAGCAGATTCCGGCGAGTCTCCATTTCACACGTGCGAATCCCGACCTTCACCTGGAGCAGACGCCGTTCTACGTCAACACCGCGCTTGCGGCGTGGCCGGCTGCCGCAACCCCGCGCCGGGCAGGCGTGAGCGCGTTCGGCGTCGGCGGCACCAATATTCATATCATTCTGGAAGAAGCGCCGCATCCGGCGGCGGCGCTGAGCGATCGGCCCTGGCATGTACTGCCGATCTCCGCGAAAACGCCGACCGCGCTCGACCAGGCAACGACCCGGCTGGCGGATTTCCTGGAGGCGCATCCTGAGCTGCCACTCGCCGATGCTGCCTACACGCTCCAGATCGGTCGCGGCGAGTTCGACTACCGGCGCATCGCCGTGTGCCGCGATCGTGCGCACGCCCTCGCCGTGCTGCGTGGCGGCGATCCCCAACACCTGATGAGCGATGTGTACCGCGTCGGCGATCGTCCGCTGGTGTGGATGTTCGCCGGCCAGGGATCGCAGTTCATCAACATGGCCGCCGATCTGTACACGCATGTCGCGCTCTTCCGCGAGCAGGTCGATCGCTGCGCCGAGCACCTGCTCCGCTTCGTCGACTTCGATATTCGACGGCTGCTGACAACATCCGACGGAACCGCAGATTGGATCAACCAGACCGAAGTTGCCCAGCCGGCGCTGTTTGTGGTCGAGTATGCCCTGGCGCAGACGCTGCTGGCCTGGGGCCTCAAGCCCACGTCGATGATCGGCCACTCGATCGGCGAGTATGTCGCGGCCACCCTGGCTGGCGTGTTTTCGCTTGAGGATGCGCTCAAACTGGTCGCGCTGCGCGGACAGCTGATGCAGGCGCTGCCCGGCGGAGCGATGCTGACGGTTGCGCTGCCGGAGGCCGATCTCCGGTCGCGGCTACACGGGGCACCCTCTGGGTCTGGCACCTGGGATCTCGATCTCGCGGCGGTCAACGCGCCGGACTCCGTGGTCGTCTCAGGAGCCCACAGCGCGATCGATCGGTTTGCGCGGCAGCTGGAGGAGCAGGGCGTGAGCGTTCGCCGCCTGCAAACCTCGCACGCGTTTCACTCGCGCATGATGGAGCCGATGCTCGCGGCGTTTGAGCGGGCTGTCGCCGAGGCTACGCTGAGCCCGCCGCAGATCCCGTTTATCTCGAATCTGACCGGGACCTGGATTCGCGCCGAGGAGGCGACCAGCCCGCGCTACTGGTCGCAGCATCTCCGGCAACCCGTGCGCTTCGCCGATGGGCTGGCGGTGCTGTTGCAGCAGCCCAACGCGGTGCTGCTGGATGTTGGTCCCGGTCGCACGCTGAGCCGTCTGGCGCAGCGCCATCCGTCGCGCGAGAGCCGGCACGCGCTGATCGCGGCGCTCGGCCATCCCCGGGATCAGGCGTCGGATCTGGCGGTGCTGCTCACGGCGCTGGGCAAGCTGTGGCTGGCCGGCGTCAGGATCGATTGGCAGCGCTTCCCCGGCGACGAGCAGCGACTGCGGGTTGCGCTGCCGACCTATCCCTTCGAGCGGCAGCGCTACTGGATCGATCCGCTGCCCGATCCGCTCACCAGCACGCCGTCGCCGGTCGAGGCGGTGACCCATCAGCAGCGCAACCCGATCGATGCCTGGTTTTACACGCCATCATGGCGGCGCGTTGAGCGCCCACCGGTGGCCGCGTGGGCACGGGAGCGCAAAATCTGGCTGCTCCTCACCCCCGAGCGCGACGACTTCGGCGACCAGCTGACCACCACGCTTGAGCACGCGGGACAGACCGTGATCGTCGTCGCACCCGGCGAGCGCTACCACGAGCTGAGCGCGAACCGTTACACCATCAACCCGCAGGCCCGCGAGGATTACCTCACGCTGGCCGGCACACTGCTGGCCGGCGGCCGGCTGCCGGATGTGGCGCTGCATCTGTGGAGCCTCGCGCACCAGCCCGCCGATACCGTGACGGTTGAGTCGTTCGACGCCGCCCAGCCGCAGGGCTTCTACAGCCTGCTCTTTTTCGCGCAGGCATTTAGCGAGCTGGTGACAGCGCTGAAGCTGGTCGTCGTTACGCAGCAGCTCTACGACGTGCGCGGCGACGAGGAGCTGCGGCCCGAGCTGGCGACGCTGCTCGGCCCGTGCCGCGTGATCCCGCAGGAGTATCCCCACATCGGCTGCCGGGTGATCGATCTGGGCGTTGCGGCGCGCAGGCAGGCTGGGCTGAGCGCTCAGCTCCTCGACGAAATCAGCGCATTGACGGAAGAGCGCGTGGTGGCGCTGCGCGGACGGCATCGCTGGGTCCAGGATCTGGCGCCGGTCCAGCGCGAAGCGCAGCCAACGCCGGCGATCCGGCAGCAGGGCGTGTATCTCATCACTGGTGGCCTGGCGGCAGCCGGCTATCTGTTTGCCGAGTACCTGGCACGCACCGCCGACGCGCGGCTGGTCCTGCTTGAGTCAGAGCCGCTGCCGCCGCGCGCAACCTGGGATCAGTGGGTTGACAGCTATGGCCCGCAGAACGAGGTCAGCGTCCGCATCACCAATGCACGCGCGCTTGAGGCGACCGGCGTCGAGCTGCTGGTGCTGAGCGCTGACCTTTCCGACCCGGCTGCGGTCCGGGCGACCGTCGAGCAGGCGCGGGCACACTTCAGCGCGATTCATGGCGTGATCCACGCGGCGAATGTCATGGATAGCGGCCTGATTCCGCTGCGCAGCTTCGACGCGATCGAGCAGCAGTTCACCGCCAGGGCGCGCGGCTGTATCAATCTCCACGCGGCACTGCGCGACGCCGATCTCGATTTCTTTGTGCTCTGCTCCTCGATCAACGCGATCCTCGGCGAGCTGGGCCAGGTCGACCAGTGCGCCGCCAACAGCTTTCTCGACCTGTACGCGCAGTCCGTCGCCGCCTCCGGCGCTCGACCGATCACCGTGATCCATTGGGACGCCTGGCAGGCGAACAGCGCGATGGTGCAGACGATGCTCCAGATGGCCGCCATCCCGCCTGTCGCGGCGGAGCGCCTGCAGCAAGAAGTCGACAACGGCCTGCGTAACGACGAGGGCATTGCGGCGTTTCTGCGGATCGTTGCGGGCCAGCCGCTGCCGCAGGTCGTGATCTCGGTGCAGGATCTGCCCACGCGTCTGGCCAATCTGGCGCTGCTGATGGAGGATCTGCGGCGGGCGCGCGAAAGCCTGACCTTTGTCAAGGAGCAGTATGGACGGCCCGATCTCCAAACGGCGTACGTCGCGCCAGGCACCGATGACGAGCGACTGGTTGCCGGCATCTGGCAGGACGTGCTGGGCATCGAGCAGATCGGCATCCACGACGATTTCTTTGAGCTGGGCGGCCACTCGCTGCTGGTCACGATGATCGCGGGCCGGCTTCGGGATGCGCTGGGCGTGGAAATTCCGATCGAAAAGCTGTTTGAAAAGCCGACGATCGCCGGAATCCTGGAGATCAAAGCCGAGCTCCAGACCAGCGAAGACAGCGCCGCCGCCGAGATTCTCAGCCTGCTGGCGCAGCTCTCCGACGAGGAAGCCGAGCTTGAGCTGCGGCGCAGACTGTCCAGCGTTGACGATCACCCAGGGGAGACGAGCTGGTGAGCGGAGACCGAGCACAAGCGCCCTCCGCGCCCGGCGCGTGGACGACGAGCGAAGCGGATTCGCTGGCGCATATCAAACTCAACAAGATTCTGCTGCTGACCTTCAACTATACGGCCAAGCTCAGCGGCGGCGTGGGCGCGCATGTTCAAGAGATCGCGCACGGGCTGAAGCGCAGCGGCTGCGCGGTGATCGTGCTGACGCATTCGACCGGCGAAACCTCGATCGTGGACGATGGCGGTGTGGCGGTGCATTACGTGGGTGCCAGCCGGCGCACGCTCTCGCAGACAGCGCAGCTCTCGATCGCGCAGAACATGCTGGCGTTCAACCAGGATTTGATCGACTACGCGCAGCCGCTGCTGGCGGGAGATCCGCACAAGCCGGATCTGGTCCACTACCATCACTGGTTTACCTTCGCGGCGGCCCGGCAGATCGGTGCAACGTTCAATCTGCCGATCCTCGGCACGCTGCATTATCTGACGCATCCGATCGAGCAGTGGTGGGGCGAGACGCCTAACCCCAGCGTGGCCCAGCAAGAAAACATCTGGCTGCAAAACGCCCAGCAGCTGATCACGGTCAGCGAATCGATGCGCCAGCTGGTTGAAACGTTCTACCCGACGACGATCGGCAAGCTGCATGTGATTCGCAATAGCATCAACCTCGATGTGTTCTGGAAAACGCAGCTTTCCGCGCAGGCCAGAAGCCAGCTGCGCGCGACGATCGCCAAATCCGGCGAGCGGATCGTGCTCTTCGCGGGGCGGATCAATCCCATGAAGGGGCTTGAGCCGCTGATCGACTCGGCGGTGCTGGTGCGCGAGCAGTATCCCAACGTGCGCTACGTGATCGTCGGCGCGCCCGACTCCCGCGATTATCTGAGCAAGGTGCAGGCGCAGGTGCGGCGCTATCCCGGCCTGGAAGCCAGCGTCACGTTTCTCGGCCGCCTTGACCGCCGACAGCTCGCGCTGCTCTACCAGGTAGCCGATGTCGCGGTCTTTCCTTCGATCTACGAGCCGCTGGGCATGGTCGCGGTTGAGGCGATGCTTTCCGGCGTGGCGCCGATTGTTTCGAACGTCGGAGGGCTGGCCGAGGTGGTGCTGGCCGAGCGAACCGGCCTGCATGTGCCGGTTCACGCCGACGCGTCGGGGCTGCATCGCGTGGACGTGCCGGCGCTGGCCGCCGCCCAGCTGCGCCTGCTCCAGGACGAGCCGCTGCGCCAGGCGCTTGGCCAGGCCGCGTTCGACTATGTGCGCACTGAGCTGACCTTTGAGCGAACGACGCTGCATCCGACGATGGCGGTGTATCGTCAGGTGATGCACAAGCATCAGGTACGCGCGGAACAACCGCCGATGATGGAGGCGCAGCCATGAGCGAGCAAAGCCCACCTTCGCGCGACGGCCTGTCGGATGCCAAGCAGCGGCTATTTGCGCTGCTGATGCAGGAGCGGCAAGCGCCCAAGGTGCTCGCCCGGCAGACGATCGTTACGGGCGAGGTGGCCATCACGCCGCCCCAGGCGCATGAGTTTGCGATTCCGAATGCAGATCGCCATATCTTTAATCTGCCGCTGCTGCTGAACGTGCATCTGCCGCTCGACGACGCGCTGCTCCGGGAGATCGTACGGGCGCTGGTAGCCCACCACGACGCGCTGCGGCTCTGCTCAGCGCAGGACGAGCACGGCTGGCGGCAGTGGATCGCGCCGCCGCCGGAGGAGCCGCCGGTCACCTTTGTCGATCTTTCAGCGCTGGACGAGGCCGAGCAGCGCGCGGCGCTTGAGGCGCAGGTGGCGGCGCTCCAGCTGTCGTTCGATCTCGCCAAAGGGCCGCTCTTCAAAGCGGCGCTGTTCGATCTCGGCCCGGCACGGCCGGCCCGGCTGCTGCTCCTGGCCCATCATATCGCCTGCGATCAATATTCGGCCGGCATTCTGGCTGAAGATTTTGTCACGGCCTACCGCCAGCTACGCAGCGGCGAGCCGCACCCGGAGGGTATCCGGCTGCCGCCAAAAACCACCGCCTATCTCGATTGGGCGCAGCGGCTGGCCGACTATGCCCACGGCGAAGCGGCGCGCAAGCAGCTCGGCTACTGGCTCAATCGCGGCTGGTCGAAGGTGCGGCCGGTCCACGCCGACTTTCCCGACGGCATCAACTCGGGCGCGACAGCGGCGCTGGTGGTCCAGGCGATCGACACCGGCGAGCTTGAGCATCTATCCTATCAGCGGCTCAAAGCGCACGCGGCGCAGCTGCCGCACGTGGTCGTCTATGCGCTGGCGCGGACGCTGGCTCGCTGGACCGGCGGCGAGGCGGCGATGATCTCGATGTGCCAGCATGGGCGGATGCATCCCTTCCCGGATCTCGACGTATCGCGCACCGTCGGCTGGCTCAGCTACCAGTATCCGCTGGTTATCGATCTGGCCAACGCCGCTAGCCCCGTCGAGCAGCTGCGGCGAACGGTGAACGAGGTCGAGAGCGTGCCGCAGCAAGGTTTGAGCTATGGCGTGCTGCGCTACATGGGCGCGCCGGAGGTTGTCGCGGCGCTCCAGGCGCTGCCGGAGCCGGATCTGTTTGTTAATATTCGCATCAACTCGGCGATCGAGATTCCCGGCTTTACCCCGGCCAGCGAAAATGTCGGCCAGTCCTCCAGCCGGACGATCATCTGGCCGCGCTACTGGTACCTGAACGTCAATATCAACGACCGGCGGATCGAGTTTCAGTGCTCGTATAACACGGCGCTCCATCGGCCGACCACCGTCGAGCAGTTCATCAGGGATACGATCGACCAGATCTATGCGCTCGATACCGCGCTGGCAGCCGTCGAGGAAAGCGCATGAGAATTTCCGGGATTCGCGCGTTTATTGTGTTCGCCATCGGCCAGACGATTTCGGTCTTCGGCACGAACGTGTCGGGCTTTGCGCTCAGCGTGTGGGTCTTTGAGCGCACGCAGTCGGTGACGCAGTACGCGCTGCTGGTCAGCTTTATGACGCTGCCGGGCATCTTTGTCAAGCCCGTCGCCGGCGCGCTCGTCGATCGCTGGGATCGGCGGGCGGTGCTGCTGGGCAGCGATGTGCTGGCGGCGCTGCTCACGGTCACGACGCTGATCCTGGTGTGGACGAACAGTTTATCGGTCTGGTATGTGTACCTGATGACCTTTGTCCAAACCGTGACGGCGGCGTTTCAAGTGCCGGCCGGCGCTGCGGCGCTGCAGCTGCTCGTTCCGCCGGCGCAGCTGAACCGAGCCAACGCGGCGATCGGCGCGTCGAAGTCGCTCTCGTCGCTGGTCTCGCCGCTGGCGACGGGGGCGCTGCTGGCGATTATTGGTCTGGAAGGCGTGCTCTACATCGATCTGGCCACCTTTGCGGTCGCGGTTACCACGCTGGCGATCATTCGGATTCCGCCGGTTCGCAGCCGCGCGGTCGCCGCGACGTCCTCGCTGCTGCACGAGATGCAAGAAGGCTGGCAGTATATCGCCGGACGACGCGGGCTGGTGCTGCTGGCGGTGGTGTCGCTGCTGATCAGCATGATCTTTGATATGGCGCGAGTGCTGCTGCCGCCGCTGGTGCTCAGCTTTTCCACGGCGGATGTGCTGGGCGCGATCCTTTCGTCGGCCGGGCTGGGTATCTTGCTCGGCAATCTGCTGATGCTGCCGTGGGGCGGCCCGCGCCGTAAGATGTACGGCATTCTCGGCTTTGGCGCGGCGATCGGCGTCGGGCTGATTGTGAGCGGTCTGCAACAATCCGCGCTGCTGATAGGCATCGGCGCGGCGATCGTCATGACCAGTATCTCGATCGTCTGGATCTGTCTGGATGCGATCTGGCTGACCAAGGTGCCGCCGACTTTGATCGGCCGGGTGAAAGGCACCACCACTACGCTCGATTCGATTCTGGGCACGGCCACGCTGCTCGGCGCGGGGCTGCTGGCGGATCGGGTGTTTGAGCCGCTGCTGGCGGAGGGCGGCGCGCTGTCGACAACGGTCGGCACAATCATCGGAACAGGGCCGGGGCGTGGCATCGCGCTGCTGCTGCTGCTCAACGGACTGGTCGCGCTGCTGCTGGTCGGCGTGGCGGCCTTCAATCGGCACACGCGGCTGCTCGAAGATACGCTGCCGGATGTGGATGTCCAGCACTATACCGCCACCGACGAGGCGCTCGCCGCCAGGGTGTAGAGCGGCGCGCATACACACGATAAGGTGATAGATCAGTTATGAAGACGAAGACCCGGCTTAAGCGACTGGCTGCTGCGATCGGCGCGCTGCTGGTGATTCTGATCCTGGCGCTTGGCGTCACGCTCGGCGTGTGGCTGCGCCGGCCATTTCCGCAGACCGAGGGCACGATCCGAGCTGCGGGTCTTGCCGCTCCTGTCGATATCTACCGCGATGCGCTGGGAGTTCCGCACGTGTATGCCCAGAGTCGCGCCGATATGCTGTTTGCCCAGGGCTACCTCCACGCGCAGGATCGCTTCTGGCAGATGGAGCTGACCCGCCGCGCCGCGCAGGGACGACTGGCGGAGGTCATCGGGCCGGCCGCGCTGGAAACCGATCAGACCAGCCGCCGGATCGGCTATAACCGGGTCGCGCGCAGCCTGCTGGACTATTACCAGCAAAGCTATCCGGAGCTGGTGCGCGATCTGGAAGCCTACAGCAGCGGTGTGAGCGCGTATCTCGCGGAGCATTCAACCAGCACCTCGTTCAACCACACCTTTGTGAGCCTGCAAAACAACTGGCCGATCGAGCCGTGGACCACCTACGATACGGTATCGTTCGGCACGTATATGGCCTGGTCGTTCGAGGGCTCGTGGAACAACGACTACAGTAACAGCGTGGTCGCGGCGGCGGTCGATCCAGCCAAGCAGGCCCTGCTGCTGCCGGGCTACCCGGAGAGTCGCCCGGCGATCGTGACAACGCCGCAGCAGACCGGACAGCCACCCGTCGATCGTCTCGATCCACGCATCGCCGAGATCGTGTCGCGCGCGCAGCCGGCCGCCGGCGCGGATCTGGACCGGCTGCGGCGGCTGCATCCGACTCCGCCGGGCAGCAATTCGTGGGTCATCAGTGGGAATTACACCGCCAGCGGCAAGCCGATTCTGGCCAACGATCCGCATCTCCAGGCAACGCTGCCGACCAACTTCTACCAGATGGGCCTGCACAGTCCCGACATGGATGTCGTCGGCTTTTCGCTGCCCGGCGGTCCAGGCATCGTCATCGGTCGCAACCAGCATATCAGCTGGGGTCTGACCAATGCCGTGATCGACGTGCAGGAAGCTTATGTCGAGCGGCTGAATCCCGAAAATCCGCTCCAGTACGAGGTCAACGGCGAGTGGCGCGATCTCGAAACGATTCAGGAGGTCATCAAGGTCGCCGGCGCCCCGGACTCGGTGCTGGATGTGCAGCTGACCCGCCACGGCCCGATCATGCAGGAAGTTCCCGGCGACAAAACCAGGGTGGTGACGGTTCAGTGGCAGGGCCATAAAAAGCCCTTCCGACTCTTCAAAGCGATCCTGGATCTGAATGCGGCCACCAACTATGAGCAGTTCCGCCAGGCGCTGAGCTTCTGGGAGTCGCCGGCGCTCAATGTTGTGTATGGCGACGACCAGGGCAACATCGCGTATCAGCTGGTGGCCAACGTGCCGATCCGCTCTCAGCACGCGACGCGCTACGCTGTTCCAGGCTGGATCGACGAGAATGAGTGGACCGGCTGGGTCGATTTCGCGGATCTGCCCGCCGCGCTCAACCCGGAGCAGGGCTACATCGTCACGGCGAACAACCTGATCACGCGCCAGCATCATCCGGGACAGTTCGTTACCGATCCCGGCGACCGGGCGCAGCGGATCGGGGATCTGCTCCAAGCACAGATCACAAGCGGCGAGCAAACAACGCTCGATACCGTTCGGCTGATGCAGATGGATTATTACTCGCAGCTGGCCGAAACGTACGTGCCGCTGATCACCCAGCTCGATCCGCCTGATCCTGAGCTACAGCCGATCGTCGAGCGTCTGCGGTCGTGGAACTATCAGCTCGCGCCGGATAGCCCCGAGGCCGGCTTTTTCTCGATCTTCTTGATGCAGCTCAGCCAGCAGCTTTTCGGCGATGAGCTGAAGGATCTCTACGCCGCGCACGCCTCCGACCACACGCTGGCGGTGCTGCTCTCGATGCGGCTGCTGGCCAACGATCCGACGCACGCCTGGTGGGATAATGCGGCAACGCCGGAAACCGAAACCCGCGATCAGATCGTGACCGGCGCCCTCAAAGCAACCACCGCGTGGCTCAAGCAGCACGCCGGCTCGACGATCGACGACTGGCAGTGGGGCAACATACATACGATCACGTTTCGGTCGCTGCCGCTCGGGATTAGCGGGATCATGCCGCTGGAGCGACTGGTCAATCGTGGGCCGTATCCGGTCGGCGGTGATGTGACCACGATCAACGATCATAGCTGGCTCTTCAATGGTGCTGCGGATACCTTTTTCTATCCCGCGCTGCGCTTTGTCGCCGACATGAGCGATCCCAACACCACGCTGGGGCTCGGCAGCATCGGTCAGAGCGGCCATCCTACGCACACCAACTACGACGATATGATTCCGCTCTGGCTAGCCGGTCAGACGCCGCTGATGCCGCTCAATCCTGCCAACAAGGACCAGCAGCAGCATCTGATCCTGGCTCCGGCAGAGCCTCAGTGACGGAGGGTTCATGCGTATCTTATTGATGAGCTTCGGCTCGATGGGCGACGTTGTGCCGTTTGTGGCGCTGGCGCAGGCGCTCCGTCGCCGTGGTCATCAGCCGATTTTGGCGCTGCCGACCCATCTGGTGCGGCACGTCGAGCGCTATAAAGTGCCGATTGTGCCGCTCGGCCCCGATCTCAGCGCAGAGTATCAAGCAGCGCAGATGCGGCTGATCGAGGGCCGGTTTACGCAAGAAGATGTCGATCGCGGACATCAGCTCATGGCTGCGATCGGGCCGCAGGTCTTGCGGACGATCGCCCCGCTGGCGATGTCCTCGGATGTGCTCGTGAGTTTGTACGGCATGCCCTTTGTAGATATCTTGCAGCGAACCACAAAGATTCCGGTGGTGGCACTGCGCATTGTGTATCCCGGCCATGAGAAACCCGGCCCAGACTCCCATAAGCGCGCCACGCCGCACGGCGTCACCAGCTTTAAGCCGGCGCTTGACGTGTACGCGCTGAGTCGTACGATATTCAATCCGCCGGATCTGCCCGCGAATCATCATGTGATCGGCTTCTTCTTTTTTGAAGACGATGGGTTCAGGCCGTCGCCAGAGCTGAGCGCGTTTTTGCAGCGCGGACCGGCACCAGTGGTGTTTAGTCTCGGCAGCGTGGTTCACGCCGATCCTGTCCGCATAAGTGAGATGTTTCGGGATGTTACCGTGCGCATCGGCTGTCGTGCGATCATTCAGAGCGGCTGGTCGGGATTGGGTCGCGACCTGGCGCTGCCTGAAACGATCTTTGCGACGGAGTACGCCCCGTATGGATGGCTTTTTCAACAAGCTGCCTGTGTTGTCCATGCTGCCAGCTCCGGCGCAACAGCCTGGTCGTTGTGGGCGGATGCGCCCATGGTGCTTATTCCGCACATCCTTGATCAATTCCCGATCGCACAGAACGCGGCAGAGCATGGCTCGGTTGGAGGTCTCATTCCCTACCAGGAGCTGACAATCGAGGCACTCGAAAGCTCCCTGCGGAAGACCATCGATAACGCACAGATTCATAGCGCCGCCCAGGCGGTCGGCAAGATTGTGCGCGGCGAGGGCGGGCTGGAAGCAGCCTGCGATCTGATCGAAACGCTGCCGCCGCGCAGCCGGACAACGTTGTAACGCGCTGAAAAGGAGTGTTTATGGCAAGTCTAGAAAGCCGCGAGGTTCGCGCTACGCTCTCCCAGGGCACGACCGGAACGCCAGTTGAGGAGCAGCGCCGAGGATGGGAAGAGGCCGTCAGCGGTGTAATCCTGCCGTCGACCATCACTATTACTGCCGTCGACGTGGCCGGCATCCCGAGCGAGTGGCTTGTGTCGAGCGCGCCGCCGGCCAGCGATACCGTCGTTCTCTACGTGCATGGCGGCGGATTCACCGCCGGCTCACCCAAAACGCATCGCGAGCTGGCGGCGCGGCTGGTCGAGGCGTCCGGGTCGCGGCTCCTGGTGATCGATTATCGCCTGGCCCCCGAGTCGCGCTGCCCTGCCGCCGTGGACGATGCTGTGACGGCCTATCGCTGGCTGCTGGATAGTGGTCTTGCTCCTGAGCAGATCGCGCTCGCCGGGGAGTCATCGGGCGCCGCGCTGATCATGGCTGCTCTGGTACAGCTGCGGGAGGCAGGCGCGCCCTTGCCTGCTGCCGTGGCCTTGATTTCGCCGTGGGTTGATCTCACTATGTCAGGGCCGACGATCGAATCGCGTGCCGAGGTGGACCCGCTAACGACAAAGGCCGGACTGACTGAGGCATCGCGCTATTATCTCGGCGATCGCGATCCCCGCGATCCAATGGCGTCGCCGCTGTTCGCCGATCTCCACAGCCTCCCGCCGACGTTGATTCATGTCGGCGATCATGAGATCTTGCTCAGCGACTCGATGCAGCTAGCCGAGAAGCTGCAAGCGGCAGGTGTGGATGTGCAGCTGGATATTTGGGATGAGATGTGGCACGTCTGGCATGGGTGGGCAGCCACTGTGCCCGAGGCGCGTCAAGCGATCGTCCAGATCGGCCAGTTTCTTCGTGAGCGATTCGCTGCGGTCGCACGCTAGACAGCCCGTCGTATCGCTAGGAGCGTGATGTCCATAACGATTCTGGGTGCCCTCGGTAGCCGGTGTGGTGAGTGAGATGGGCACCTCATATAGAGCGAGACGCCGCTGCTCAGGACCGCGCTTCCGCTCAAAAGCTGGGCGCAGAGCACGATCCCGAGCAGCGTGTCAGGTGCAGCTCCGCTTAAAAGGTGACGGCCAACTGCTGAAGGCCACGCAGGCCCCAACCGCTCCGCCAGATTACGCCATCGGGCGCCGCGCTGAGACGCAGGTTCGGCAGGCGTCGGAGCAATGTGCCCAGCGCAACCTGGCCTTCAAGGCGCGCCAGGGCGAGCGTCGACACAGTATGTGGATGCCGTGCCCAAGCCAGGTGCGGTTAGCGGGGCGCGTGAAGTCCAGCCCATCCCTGACCACAGCCATGACGGTCTCGCCGGTGCGGATCAGCGTGGGCCAGAGCCGGGCAGCGATCCTACAGGCGACGGGGCACGCCAGCGGGCATCCGGCAGCAACGGCACGTCAGCGTCGCGCAAGCGATCGTGACCGTTGCAGCGGGTCACCGGCGTGCGAGCCTGTCTTGGCGGTCGCCTGTCAAGCCGGTCCACGGCTGGGTGCGTGCTGAAGTCGATCAAGGACTCGCCGGACGGACCCCAGCTCTGCATGATCTCCCACAATTGCCCTACGTGCTTCACGTGTTCAGGGAGGCCGTGCGCCTCTACCCACCAGCGTATATTATTGCGCGGAGCGTTGCGCATCCGATCGAGCTGGATGGATCATCGACTACACCCAGGAACCAGCCTTGGAATCTGCTCGTACACGCTTCACCGCAACCCGGCCCATTTCCCCGATCCTGAGCGCTTTGATCCTGAGCGCTGGACGCCAGAGCACGAGGCCACGCTGCCACGCTCTGCCGATCTCCCCTTCGGCGCCGGCCCGCACATCTGCATCGAGAGTCACGTTGCCATGCTGGAGGCGCAGCTCGGCCTGGCGACCCTTGTCCAGCACGTGACGCTTGACCTCGTGCCGGAGCCGCTAATCACGCTGCGAACCAAGGGTGGGATTCGGGCGGTGGTCAGGCGGCGGTAAGTTAACTGCGCGGGAAAGGGGGAGAGTCAGCAGGATGTGTGGGTGTCGTTAGAGGCGGGTACACCGATCTGCATCAGGATTTCTCTTGCTTCGAAGTCGAATGGTACATGATACGTTAGTGCTTGATAGATTCGATTTGAATCGTATGGTCGACT
>DASWTW010000100.1:0-7935 GCA_036401895.1 Herpetosiphonaceae bacterium
GGCCCCACGCCGCTGACGATCACCGCGTCGAATGAGAAGTAGGCGGTGAACATCAGCCAGACATAAAATGCCAGCGCTATGCTTGCTACCAATGAGCCAAGCGCCGGGCTGATCAACGTGGCGAAGCTGAACAGCAGCGCAAATGGAATGCAAAACAGCAGCATAATGCCGAGCACGATCCCAACCACGCCCAGCAGCGAAACAAATACCTTGCCCAGCCGGCGCAGCGGCGGTCGCGCCAGCGGTGCTCCGCGAACCACATCGGCCAGCGGTAGCAGATACAGCATCATGACCACCAGCACCAGCAGGTTCATCAGCACAATCGCTCCCAGCAAGACCCCAACGTTGGTGATCTGCCAGGTAATCGGCGTGACCGGAGGTGGCGGCGCCGCGATCGACTGCATCAGGGTATTGGCCCACCTGATCATCTCGAAGCGACCCAGGTTGAGCGAGGCCCCGGCGGCGCGCAGTTGATCCGCCATCTCAGGGGTCAGCTGCTGCTCGTTTGGGGGGCTGAAGACCTGCGTAAACCTGATCAGCTGCTCGATGAGCGGCTGTAACGAGATTCGCGGGCCAAACCAGTAGAACAGATCGAGTACAAAGAGAATCGGCACGACCCATAGCCGTCGATTGACGGCCTCGAATCCTTGCGTAATCGTCTCGATCAGCGATGGAAGACGAGCGGTTTTTGAGGCATTTGTATGCTGCATACTGCGTTTATTATACCACGTCAGGAAGCTAAAAACCACTACTTGACAGAACATTGGTGCGACTGATATACTAACAACACTCGCACATATATGCTGAATGCACCCCGCTCGGGCCATTAGGTCGGCGGTGGTGGAAAGGATACCGCCGATGGATGGGTTGTCTCAGCGCCAGAAAAGTATTTACAGCTATATTCAGCAGTTCATGCACACAAATGGCTATCCGCCCGCGATACGAAATATCCAGAACGATCTCAAAATTTCTTCGACCTCGGTTGTCGCCTATAACCTGCGCAAGCTGGAAGAGCGTGGCCTGATCGAGCGCGATGCGAAATTTGCCCGCGGCATGAAGCTGGCCGCGGCGGAGATCGATACTTCTGCGGTAGTCTCTGGCAACAACCGTCGCGTTGGGCTGGTCGGCACGATCTCGGCAGGCGCGCCAATTCCGGTGCCCGATCAGGGCGAGGCTGACGAGTATGTCGATGTGCCTAGCGAGATGCTGCCGGATCGCGTGCAGGATGTGTATGCGCTGCGCGTCAAAGGTAACTCCATGATCGACGCGCTGATCGCGGATGGCGACCTGATCTTGATGCGCTACACCGAGCAGATCGAGAACGGCCAGACCGCAGCGGTACGCGTCATCGACCGCAATGAGGTAACGCTCAAGAAGATCTACTTCGAGGGCGACAAAGTTCGACTGCAACCGGCAAATCCCACAATGGAAGCCTGGACGGAAGACGCCGCCAATGTCCAGGTCCAGGGTCGCGTGGTTGGGGTTGTGCGCTCAATGCTATAAGTGCGAGAAACAAGGACGACGGGCGAGGTCAGCAAACCTCGCCCGTTGTTGTTTAACCGACATCCGGCCGGCGTTTTATACGGCTGCTCTGGACGTCACACCCAGGCCGGGCGCGTCGGGCAGCGTGATGCGCGCGCCGTCGAAGCGGAGGCCGGCGAAGGGATCGTTGGCGATCAGCAGCGGCCCGTCGAGATCGAGCCAGTCGACCAATCCGCCCAGCTGTGCCGCCGCCGTCGCGCCCAGCGATGTTTCCACCATACAGCCGAGCATAATCTTAAGGCCACAGCTGCGCGCGGTCTGGATCGCGGCCAGCGCCCCTTGAATCCCGCCGGTCTTCATCAGCTTGATGTTCACGCCGTCCACGGCATTTGCCAGCCGTATCACATCGGCGGGCGCTTTCACGCTCTCGTCGGCGATGATCGGCAGTGGCAGCCTGGCCTGCTTCAGCGCCCGCAAGCCATCGAAGTCGTCGACGGGCAGCGGCTGCTCGATCAGCTCGACGCCTAGCTCGGCCAGCTGGGGAATGAGCTTCAGCGCCTGCTGCACCGACCAGCCGGCGTTGGCGTCGACGCGCAGCGTGGTGTTGGGCGCGACTTCACGGATCGTGCGCACAATGTCGAGGTCGCGATCGGTGCCGAGCTTGATCTTGAGGATCGGATAGGCCGCCGCCTCGCGCACGCGGTCCGCCAGCTCATCGGGCGCGGTGATCGCGATCGTGAAGGATGTCGGCGGCAGCGGCAGCTTGCTCAATCCCAGCAGCTGATAGACAGGAGCGCCAAGCCGTTTGCCCAGCGCATCATGCAGCGCCAGATCTACAGCGGCGCGTGCAGCGCGACTGCCCTGGCAGCGCTGCATGATCCAGCTAATCGCCGCAGGATCGTCGAGGCGCTCTAGCTCAGCCTGCCAGCCCGCCAGCGTCTCGGCCACCGCCTCGGCGCTCTCGCCGTGATACGCCACCGGCGCGGCCTCGCCCAGACCATCGCCGAGGCGCAGAATCACATTGCGCCGGGTGTCGCTTGCGCCGTGGGCAATATGAAACGTGTGATGCAGCCGCAGCTCAATCGTCTGATACTCGATCTGCATTACGCGCCCGGCTTCAGGTAGCGTCGCGCGCCCAGGAAGCGCCGATCGTAGGTGGGCATGTGAAACGGCGAGTGTGGATCGAACGAGCCCCAGATCACGCCGCCGCCGCGCCAGCTTGAGTGGATGAAATCGGTGCGGTTCATCGCCAGGCCGACATGGCTGGCCGTTGGCTCGGGTGGCCGATTCATAATATCGGCGTTGCGCGTTTTCGTATCGAAGAAGATCAGATCGCCAAACTCCAGATCGTCGAAGCCAACCAGCTTGCCCTCCTGGATCTGCTGGTCGGCGTCACGGCGCAGATGCACGCCGAGCAAGCCAAAGATCGTCTGCACCAGCCCCGAGCAATCGTAGCCGAAGGGCGTTTTGCCGCCCCACAGGTAGGGCGTGCCGATCAGCGCGTGCAGCCAGGGCTCGACCAGCCTGAGCGCCGCAACAGTGCCGTGGGCGACATCGCGCTGAGGAATGAGATCGGTGTTCGACATCCAGCGGATCTTAGCGTCGGGGCAGCGAATACGCAGCATTGGGCCGTCATGGCCTTCAACCATCAGTCGCACGCCGAAAGGCAGCAGCGCGACCTGCTCGTGGACCTCGGCGCTGGGATAGGCGAAGCAGGGCGCGAGCGGCCGTTTGACGGCGTGTGTCGTATGGCGGCGATAGTCTTGCGCCAGCTCCAGCGTACACTTGTGCAGCGGCTCGACATGCATCCAGCCAAGATAGCCGTCGACCAGCCGGACAAACGCCCAGTCGCCCTGATAGCGCAAAATCTCGATCGGCTCGCCATACAGCGTTTGTGAAACGCGCTCGGAGAAATTATCCGGCTCACGGCGCAGATCGGCGACCGCGCGCAGATTGAGCGCCCAGCCGTAATCAGGGCCGGTCACCAGCGGAGTCAGCTCGTCGCGCCAGTTGACGCCGGGCGCGTGGATGCGCAGCGCGTGCATAAATCCATCGGCGGCCTGACGATCCAGCACCGCGCCCTGGACGCGAATCGTATCCTGATGCTGATCCACGCGAATATCCGCGAGCGTGATTCGCGAGTCACTAAACAGCTGATGACGAGTATGCTCAACGATCTCTTGGGGCGTGTGGGGCATCAATTCCTCCAGAAGCAGCTAGGGTAGCCAGGGGTGGCAAGGTATTGTCGGCGACGAGGTAGCCGCGCTTCCATACGTAGCGTACAGGATTCGGGCCGAAGCGATACGCCAGCTCGCGCTCGTCGGCGAGATCCAGCAGGATCAGATCGGCCTGCTTGCCGGGCTCCAGCGAGCCGACGCGATCGCCGAGACCCAGTGCGTGGGCGGCGTTGATCGTTGTGGCATTGATCGCCTCGTGGGGCTGCAAGCGCAGGAAGCGGCAGCCGAGCGCCAGCAGCAGCGGCAGCGACTCGCAGACGCTGGTGCCGGGATTGCAATCGCTGGCCAGCGCGAGCGCGCCGCCGCTGTCGATCAGGGTGCGCGCGGGCATCTGCTGAGATTTGCCCAGGCCCAGCGGCGTGCCCGGCAGCGCCACGGCAACCACCGAAGATGCTGCCAGCGTCTCGGCCTCGGCCTGGCTCGTCGCCACCAGATGATCGACCGAGGTCGCGCCAAGCTCGACCGCCAGCGTGGTGCCGCCCAGGGCCTCGAACTCATCGGCGTGCAGCTTGAGCGCAAAGCCTAGCTGCCGGGCCTGCTCAAGAATACGCCGCGTCTGCGGGAGATCGAACGCGCCCGGCTCGCAGAAAACATCGCAGAAGAGCGCCGACGACGCAAAGCTGCCGCGCCCCAGATGATCGCCGCTCTGCCAGGCAGCGGCAACTGTGGGCAGCATCTCGTTGATAACTAGATCGACGTAGGCATCGGGGTTGCGCTTGTACTCGGCGGGGATCGCATGCGCGCCCAGGAAGGTCGGCACGATCGTGCATGGATGCGCCGCGCTCAAATCGGCGATCGCGTCGAGCATGCGCAGCTCGGCGCCGGTGTCAAGGCCGTAGCCGGTTTTGATCTCAACCGTCGTCGTGCCGTGACGCAGCATCCGGTCGAGCCGGACAAGGGTTTGATCGATCAGCGCGTTTTGCTCGGCGGCGCGGGTGTGGCGCACGGTCTGCATAATGCCGCCGCCCGCCGCCATCAGCTCCTGGTAGGTCGCGCCCGCGATGCGGCGTTGAAAATCTTCGATCCGGTTGCCGGCGTAGCAGACATGCGTATGGGGATCGACAAAGCCCGGCATTAGAACACGGTCGCCGCCGTCGAAGCGGCTGCGCGCGGTGTAGCGCGCTTCGATCTCGGCGCGCGGCCCAACCGCCACGATCCGACCCTGATCGATCGCAACCGCGCCCCGCTCGATCACGCCGGCATCGGCAAGCGCCGCGCCGCGTTTGGGACCGCCGGGCGAGGCACAGGTCACGACACGTTGCGCCGTGAGCAGAAGGTCAATCGTTGTGTTTGCTGCTTCCACGATCGTTACTGAGCAAGTGAGAAGATGCCAGTTATCTGTGCCAGCCAGTAGACCGCCGCGAAGGCACTTGCGCCGCCCAGCAGCAGGTAGAGCGCCGAGACGATCATCTGGATAGTTGACACCGAGCGCAGGCGGGCGCGGGCGGGAACCTTGGTCTCGATGCGCTGGCCGCGCCAGTAGGTTACTTTGGTGCTGCCCAGCGGGCTGCTGCGTCCGCCGCGCCATGGCTCAAGGCCGGCCTGGATCAGCCAGGCGGCACCGATAGCCGCGACGACGATACCGGTGCGTATATCTCTCGTGAGTACCAGCAGAAGAATCAGAATGACGCCGACCCAGCGCCAGTCGAAATTTATCGTATTCACAGTCGATCCTTTGTCTGCGGATAGGATACCATATATACAAAGTCCAAGGAAGAATATAGAACAAAGAACCGGGTATACGCACGGTTGATAGATGTGAGTTGTTCTTTGGTTCTTGGTTCTCGGTTCTCTACACGAAGGAGCTTCTTCATGCAGGATTCGCTGATCGGCTATCTCCAGACCGTTTCGTTTGCTACCCGGCTGGCCGCGTGGGCGCAGATCGAAACCTGTTCCAACGATCCCGAGGGCCTGGCGCAGTTCGCGCGGCTGCTGACCGATCATTTCACGCAGCGCGGCGCGGACACGGAGCCGGTCGGCGAAACCCATCTGCTGGCCCGCTGGCCGGGAGCCGGCAAGCCGCTGCTGCTGCTGGCCCACTTCGACACCGTCTACCCACGCGGCACCCTGGCGACACAGCCGGTTGTGCAGCGCGGCGATAAGCTGTTCGGCCCTGGAGTCGTCGATATGAAAGGCGGCCTGCTGATGGGCTGCGTCGCGATCGAAGCGCTCCAGGCTTTAGATCGTACGTGGCGGCGGCCGATCTGGTTTTTATGCACCAGCGATGAGGAGATCGGCAGTCCGACGGCGCGGCCCTACATCGAGGAGCTGGCGCGGCAGTCCGAGGCGGCGCTGGTGCTGGAGGCAGCCGCGAACGGCGGCGCGCTCAAAACGGCGCGTAAAGGCGTGGGTCTGTACGAGCTGGCGATCACTGGTCGCGCCGCTCACGCGGGAGTCGCGCCGGAGCAGGGTCGCAGCGCGCTGCTGGAGCTGGCCCACCAGATCATCTGGCTGCACAGCCTGAATGACGCCGAGACCGGCACGACGGTGAATGTGTGTACGGCAGGCGGCGGCACGACGACTAACGTGATTCCGGCCAGTGCTCGCGCCGAGGTCAATGTGCGCGTGCGTACGGTCGCGCAGGCCGATCGGCTGGCGCGCGCATTTGAGGCACGGCGTGCCGTCGACGAGGACGTGACGATCCGCTTCACGGGTGGCCTGAATCGCCCGCCGATGGAGCGCTCGCCCGAGATTGTGCGGCTGTTCGAGCACGCGCGCGGTCTGGCCAACGAGATCGGCTTCGACATCGACGAGGCCGCGACGGGCGGCGGCTCCGACGGCAACTTCACGGCGGCGGTGGGCACTCCCACGCTCGACGGCCTGGGACCGAGCGGCGGCGGCGCGCACTCGCTGCATGAGCACGTCAATCTCGAATCGTTTGTGCCGCGTACAGCGCTGCTGGCCCGGCTGCTCGAAACGCTATGAGCCGCGTCGCTCGATTGCCAATCAGTGGGGAGCAGCGCGCGCTGCGACGACTGATCGCCGGGCTGCTGTTTGTGTACCTGTTCATCTACGTGTTCGCCGTGCCGATGCTGATGCTGGATCTGGTGCCGGTCTGGGGAACGTGGATGGGCGGGTTTCTGCTGATCTTGCAGGGTAGTCTGATGGCGCTGTGGCTGGCGGCCAACGCCGGCGCACGCGGCTGGCTGGCGGCGGCGCTGATCGCCGTGCTCTCGTGGGCGGTGGAGCATGTCGGCGTAACGACCGGATTTCCGTTCGGGCATTATAGCTACACCGATGTGCTGGGCTGGAAGCTGGGCGGCGTGGTGCCGCTGCCGATCCCGTTTGCCTGGCTGCTGGTCGTCCCCGCCGCGATCGGAGCCGCGCGCCTGCTGGTATCGCGATCTCACCGTCGCTGGATCGGGCTGCTGGCGCCGCTGCTGGCGCTGGCGCTGGATTTGCTGCTGGAGCCGGTCGCGGCCTACATCATGGACTACTGGCACTGGCTGGACAGCGGGCCGTACTACGGCGTGCCGACCGCCAACTTTATCGCCTGGGGGCTGACGGCGCTGGTGCTGACGCTGCTGACGCTTTTCCTGGGCGGCACGCGGCTGCGCAATCCGACGCTGCTGCCGGATCTTCCGGCGCTGCTGTATCTGCTGATCCTGCTGCAATTCACGCTGGTCGATCTGGCGTATGGCTATGTGTGGGCGGCGCTGATCGGCGCGGCTGTGGCGGCAGCACTAATCTGGCGGCTGCGATCTGAGGGCAACCTGGTGCGGAGGCTGTGTGAGGAACTGGTGGCGGCCGTGCGATCCTGAAGCTGAGCAAACGTTATACGAGGCGTGGAATGCTTCCCGTTGACTCGCTGCGCCGGGGATGCTATGCTAAACAATAGAACATGTGTGCAAGCGAGAGGTGGTGCGTTCAAAGATGGCAAGCTTGGAAATCAAGGTTGATCGGACGGCATACCAGGCCTTTTTCAGCCTCATACTGATCCCGTTTGTGGTGATTGTAGGCTCTAGCGCGATCTTTCGTACATCTGAGCTGGGCGCAAAAACATTCCTTGACGCGCTGCTGGTGGGCGTCGGCTTCGCCGTCTATCACGAGATCGCGCAATTTATCCATCAGCTTGGCCATGTGCTGGCGGCGCGGGCTACCGGCTATCCCATGACGGGGATTCGTTATGAATGGGTCTTTACCTATTCGGAGTATCCGCCCGACGAGCCACCGCTGCCGGCGAAAGTCCATATTCAGCGCTCGCTGGGTGGCGTGG
>DASWTW010000101.1:0-28361 GCA_036401895.1 Herpetosiphonaceae bacterium
TCGCTTCGTGATCACGGAGGGTGCCGAAGTCTCGTTGCAGGGCGGCTTCGAGGCGGGCGGCGGAATCCGGCTAGAGCTGCGGCCGGATGCAACACGCGTCGTGGTGCCGTCTGGCCTCGGCACGACGCTTAACGCGAGCGCAATCTTGAAGGTGATGCCTCAGAGTCCGCTGCGTCTGATCGGCAGCGCCGACTCGACCCGGCTGGAATTGACAGCTATGGAGATTGGATTGGCCGTGCGCGGGCCGGCGACTGGTCCCGAGTATAGCGCCGATCTGCTCGCATCCACAGCCTTGCTCGTGATCGACACGCCGCAAGGCAGCGGCTCGGAGCAGCGGATCAAGCTTGCCAGCGGCATTGAATGGTCCTCGCAGGCCGGGCTTGGGCTGAAGCTCGGCAGCAGCGCCTCCGCGCTGCGGTTCGATGGCCTCCTGATAAGCTGGGAGTCCTTGCTCTGGCGCATGAACCACACCACGCTCGACATATCGGCCACCAATCTGCGCATCCAGACCGACCTGCTTCCAGACCTGGCACTGGCCGTCGATCTTGGTATCTCCGTCACGGACGGCGCGCTAGCAGATACAAGCTTCTTCAGGCTGCGCGAGCCGAGCGTGGCACAGCTGCCGCTGAAGGACTTTCATCTTGACAATCAGTGTCTTGCGCTCACCGTGTGCGAGACGAATCTCAACCGCTGGCTCCAATTATTTTCGGCAGATCTCGCCGACCGCAGCACGCCAGGCGAAACGCTTCTGACGCTCCAGATTATCTTTGGGCAAGAGATACGCCTGGATTGGGATATTGGCAGTGCGCCCCGGACTTACAGCCTCCCCGGAGTCGATATCACAATCCCGGCCGGATCGCGTTTCACCCTGGCGTTGACCAGCGCCGAGGGGCGCACCTTCAACCGGCTGGCGCTGGCGCTGACGTTGCCGCGTGGCGCGGATCTGACGGCCGGGAGCACCTTCGCCTGGGGACGATCGGGCGAACGCGAGCTGCAAAACGATCCCGAGCACGATCGGAAACTTCCGATCATGCAGCTTGTGTTGCAACCACTGAAAAGGAGCGATCCGAACGATCGATCGCTCAGCTTGCTCCTGCTTGAGCTACCATTCGACGGAACGGGCGCGCCGCGCTTCCTGCGTCAGCTGCCATCGTTGCCGTCGCCAAGCACACATCCGTGCGCGCCGCTTGATCTGGGAGTGGCGTTTGGGCTGCGCGCGGACGACTGGCTGGGCTGGCTGACGCTCAACCTCGACCAGTTCAAGCTGCCGTTTCTCCAGAACGATCAGGCTGGCAAAGAGCAGCTTCTCCAGCTCACCCTGCCGAAGCCGAACACATTCGAGCTTAATTTCGGCGAGAACAAGGTGCAGATTCCCGTCGATGCGACCCTCAATCTCGCCAGCCTGAGCTTCCAGACCAAACTGATCTTTGCCTTCAATTGGGAAACCTTTGGGCTGGAGGTCAACCACGACGAAGGTATTCAGCTGATCTCCGAAAAAGAGACGCTGGAGGGCGGCCCGTTCCTTAATCTTAATTGGTCGTTCAAAGGCAAACAGATCAAGGAGGGCCAACACGCCGGCAAGTACCACTTCCTGACACTGGTCACCAAAAACTATAACTACGAGATTCAGCAGGCTCCCGGCGCGGAATTTACGGTCTCCTACGACGGCATCAGCGAGGAGCCGATCAGCTTCATCATTACCGGTCTGGTGATCCGCTCAGCTGGCCTCAGCCTGGAAGCCCGTGTCGGCGAGGCACCCGTGCAGCTTAAAGGCATCGATACCACGTTCCGCTTTAGCAACAGCGGCTTTGTGATGCAGGATAGCCGCATCCAGGAATTTACGCTGGCCGGCACGGGCGCGCTGCCACCCGCGCTGGTAGGCGACTCGTCGGTGGATATTTTTCTGCGCTTTGGCGAGCGAAATGGTGGGCTAACCCTGCTCGAAGGCGGAGCAGCGCTCCGCACGAACAAGCCGCTGCAGTGTCCCGGCACACGCTTCGAGTTTTCGATCAGCAAGATCGGCCTCCGCTTTGTGCTTGAGGAACAGTTCCACCTGTACTTTACCCTCACCGGCAGCGCAAA
Source organism: Herpetosiphonaceae bacterium (assembly GCA_036401895.1). Classification (GTDB taxonomy): domain Bacteria; phylum Chloroflexota; class Chloroflexia; order Chloroflexales; family Kallotenuaceae; genus LB3-1. The sequence goes on from DASWTW010000101.1 coordinate 2,083, forward strand.
GTTCCGCCTGGCAGACAGTGACGATGCCGAGGGTCTGCTGGCGCTGCTGCCGACGATTACGATCGAGATGGTCGACTGCCCGCTGGCGGGGGATATCCGCGTGCTTGCCAAGCATGTCCGTTTCCTCATCACCCTGCCGAAGCCGTTGTCGTTCAGCCTGCTGGGCTGCTTTGCCTTTGAGCTGCGCGGATTCGGCTTCTTGCCTCAGGCCGAGATGTTCGGCGGCGACGGTGCCATGTGGCTGAGCGGCCAGGTCAAGTTCGCCGATGGCCCTGGTGATGCCAAGAATAACGACACCGACTATCACTCGCTCTACATCGGCTTGCCCGAGCCCGGCAGCATTTTGCCGCGCATCCACTTCGACCAGATCGCGGTGGATCTCAAGATCGCCGACGCATTCCAGCTGTACGCGATGGTCAAGTATGAGGATACGCCCACCGCGCGCGGCTTCAGCGGCGAAGGTCTGCTGCGGGTTGCCGGCTTGCCCAAGTTTGAAGCCGCATTCTCGTTCTTGCGGGTACGCAGCACCGAGACGAATACCTGGGTCCGCGCCTGGTTCATTTATGCGCAGGTCTCCGAACTCAGCTTAATGTTGCCGGTTGTGCAGATCTACATCCGCGAGATCGGTTTTGGCCTGGGCTATCGCTACACACTCTCGATGCTTAAAGCCGTCGATCAAGAGCGTGACGTGCGCAAGCTGCTGAAATCGCTTGACGAGCTCGCCAAGTCACAGGGTGAGCTTGCCAAACTCAGCAGCTGGGCCGTCGATATCGATGGGCCGGGCGACCCGCGCTTTACACTGGTGCTGCGCGCGATGATCTCGCAAACCTCGGCGTCGCGGCCAACCGCGCTCGATCGTCCCGCCGAGAAGCGTCTGGCCTGTACCTTCCTCTTCGACGCCGTGCTCGCCTTTCGCAGCGACCTGACCTTCCTGATCACCGCACGTGGCTGGATCAACACCAACTACGTCGATTATGTCGACAATGTTGATGGGCTGCGCAAGCGACCATTCTTCTTCGCCTATATTCTGCTTTCGGCCCCGCAAAAACGCTTCCTCGCACGCATGGGCAACACACCGGGCGGCTATATTGGCAACCATCCACCGCTGCCGGAGTTCGTGAAAACCGCGCTGGCGGGTGCGCGCTTCCGGGCGACCCTGCTGATCGAGCCAGGGCTGTTTCACCTGGATCTGGGCTGGCCGAACCAGCTTGGCTGGAGCGGTAAGATCGGCCCGGTCGAGGTCAATATCACCGGCGGCTTCATCTTCCGCATCTCGCGCCAGGATCTGGTGATCGGCGTGAGCTACATGGCGCGCGGCACGATCGAGATTGAGGGCGGCGTCAGCATTGGGATCGCCGGCGTGCGTGTCTATGCTCGTGCCGATCTGGCCTACGGTATGCGCTATATCGGCGTGCTGTCCTTCGACGATCCAGCGGGCCGGTCGCTCTTCTACGGGGCTGTCGGCTTAGAGCTGCGGATTCAATTCTCGATCGAATTCTGGCTGGAACTGCTGATAAAGACGATTCGCAAGCGCTTCAGCTTCTCGATCGTCTTCACGGCCGCGCTGGAATTTGGCCTCGAAGCGCTCGCACCGGGCGTGCGAGGTCAGGGCACACTCGCCTTGAAGGTCTGCGGGCGTTCCTTCCGCGTCACCATCAAGATCGCCGTCAATGAGTCTGTCGTGACGGCAGCGCTCAAGCGCACGCAGGAATATCTTAAGCTGGGCCTTGACGCCGACGATACTGGTGGACCGCCCGAGCCGGTACCCGGTACGGGCCAGATGACGGTGGCGGCCGGGGAACGAGCGGCCGGGCGGGCGCTGCGGTTTGGCGCGCGATGGCTGCGCGCACCGGCTCCTGCAAACCTGGCACTCCTGGGGACACTTAACATCGCAGCACCACACTACAGTGCCTTCGTGGTGCGCAAGGCGCATACCAGTCACGACGGCTGGCGTTACTTCGTCATGTTCCCACGGAGCACGCCCGCTCCCACCGATGCGGCTGACGGCGGGTCGTGGCATGGTTTCCTGCCGCTGCCACCTCACGAACCGGCCGATGCTGTCGATGATTTTATGCTACAGCCCGACACGTTGAACGGCAGCTTCACGCTCGAACATGTTCACATCGACGGTGAGACAGTAACCTGGAAGCCGCCTGACGCCGACGGAGCCTTCAGATGGCGAGCCAACTGGGAAGCACAATCGCCGTTGGATGTGGGCGACGATGCGCAGGCGATGCAGAACAATACCATTCGCACCTATGTTGCCTCGGCGTTCGTGGAAACGGATGGTGTGCTGCATGACCCGGACGATCCGAGCGCGCTGGCTCAGGAGCAGCTTGAGGACGAGCGTGTGTATCATCCATCGGCGAGCGACTTTGAAGCGGCGGTGCGCGGCGCGTTTGAACAGTTCCAGGGCGCGCCTTTCTTCAAGCACGATCCTGATCTGGCGTATGACAAGGCGCTCGACAACGCATTCCAGCCCAATACGACGATCTATGCCAGCAGCGGAACGCTATCCGACGACGAGGCGGCGCACGCCGACGCACAAAACAGCGCGGTAGGAGCCCAGCAGCACGCCGATCAGCTGCGCGGCATGATCGTGTATGACATCGTGGCCGACCTACGCGCCTATGCCGAGGCAGCCTCCGCTGAGCAGCGCGACACAATCGCGCGGCGCTCGTTAGCCTTCCAGATGGGCCTCGTCTTTCGCTTCAAAGGCACCGGAGAGCCCGCATGGCTCGGCACTGGCGACGGGGCGACCGTGGCGCGGCCAGAGATCCGGCAGCGCACGCCGGACGGTACCCTGGGTGAGCCGCGCCACGTGTGGGTCTTCAACCCGCCGCAGACCAGCTTCTTCGATCACCCGCCGACCTTCAGCCGGGTGCGCCACTACAGCAACGCCAGCACGATCGCGATCGCCTGGGATTTGAGCTGGGATCTGGCGCCTACCGGCTGCGCCGACGAGCAGGCCGATCCTGAACACCACCTGGCCTACTACCGCGTCCTGCGTCGATCGCTCGACAGCAGCGAGAACGATGTGATCTACACGGTTAAGAGCGCGCAAGTGCTCCACCGCACCTCTGACGACACGCTTCAGCTGTTGAAGCCGCGCTTCCAGGTCGTCGATCACTTCACCCGCGAGACACCCGCTGAGCAGGATGCGCTGCCGGTCGAGGGCCGCAGCTACCTGTACTCGATCACACCGATCGACAATGCCGGCAAGCCAGGTCGTCCGCTGACACTGGTGGCGACCCGCTTCCCCGATCGTCCGCCGCACGTTCCCACCGACGCCCGGCTGCGCGTAAGCTACCAGCTTGCAGAGACGAAGCAGGACGACGTTCAGTCCTCGTATCTCCAACCGCCTGAGCTGCTGGTTCCCAGCGGCGTCGGCGTGGAGTGGAGCGAGCCGTCACTCGGACGCGACGAGAGCCGCGTGGCGATCAAAAGCTACCGGCTGATCTTCCGCCGCAGCGCCGCGCTACCGATCGGCAGCTACGGCCTCGACAGCACCACGCAGCGCAGCGCACCAACCCTGATCGGCTCGGCGGTAGCTCGTCCGCTGCCGAACGACGTGAAGATCGATCTGCCCGACCCAAGCAACAACGGCGATCTCTGGCAAGCCGTGCTCGACGTGAAAACGCTGCGCCAGGCCGGCGTCATGCCGCCCGATCCCCACCCGCGCTGGCGACCTGATTCCTGGGATGTGTTCATCCAGACGATCGGCATCAACAATGTGCCCTCGGCGCTGGCACCGGTTCAGCTCGTGCTGGAAGCCACACGTGCGAGCGCGCCTGAGCTGCGTGCCGTCGAGCGTCAGCCGGCGGAGCTGGAATGGCTGCCCGAGACGCTGGATCTGCCGCTGTTACCACCCGAGGATCAGCGGGCCACGCTTGGGGATGCCTACTTCCCGATGCCGGTGCTGAACAAGCTCGCCGGCGGTGAGATGGTGGCTTTCTTTGATGGCAATGTCGATAACGTGGCCTACCGACGACATCCGAACGGTATCCGCTGTGTGCGCGTCCGCTGGAATCAGGGGCCGAGCGCGCAGCCCGATTATCCCATCGATCTCACGGCAGGATTTTTCCTGCTTGAGCTGGATATCGATGCCTTCACCACCACAACCTTTACCCATCCGCGCAAGCTGGCCGAAGCGCTGCGCACACTACAAGAGGTGCGCATGGTGCCGGATGGCGACCTGCCGTTCCTTCCCGACGATACTTTATCGGCCATTGAATGGGAGGCGTGGTATCCCAGCACGATGCAGCGCCGTGTCGACGAGCCGAGCCAGCGCGCTCCTGGCTCGCAGATCCCGTACACACCCTGGTACTCCTGGCGTGATTCCGTGCTCGTCTGGCCCAGCCCCGATGTCGAGGGTGAGCCGGGTTGGCGCGCCTCCGACCTGCATCCGTTCCTTCAGCGCCTCATCGATCATCTGGATGGTGTGCTGTTCCGCGCGCCGGCGAGTCCTGACGATTTCACGCAGCTCGACGCCGGCAGGCTGCCGAATCTACCCTTCGCAGCCAACTTCGTGCCTCTGACCCAAGCTGCTAGCGTGCACACGGTCAGCCCTGGCTTCGAGTGGCGCATCGACGATGCCAACAATACCACCAAGCTGTACCAGTTCAGAGATCAGGTGGTGCTGGCGCAGCGGCTCCGCGTCGTCCGTAGCAAGACCGGTGTGATCGTCTCGGTCGCGAGTCCCTACGTGGTCGATCGGCAGGAGCTGGTGCCTGCTCAGCAGGGCGACTTCGCCGGCTTGCTGGCGGCAATCCCACCCAAAGGCGATCCATATGGCTGGGGCGTCCTCCAGCTGTTTGGCCTCAGCACGACGCTGGCGCTGCGCGAGGCCGGCAACGCGCAGCCCATTCTGGGACAGGATCTGCTCGCAGCGCTCAAGCAAGCCATCGACGCTTGTTTCGCGTTGCCGCGCTTTACGCAGTTCAAGCAACACCTGTTCATTGAGCTATTATTCCAGCCCACGCGCAGCATCGAATTACAGTCGATGCGTGCCGAGGCGAGCGCGCTGCTGGCGAACGTGCAGATCAGCCTGCGGCCGACGATCCTTCAACAGCGAACGTATGCCCGGATCAGCGTCTCAGGCCAGGCGGGAACGGTAGTCACGCTAGCATTTCGCCTCATCTACGACCAGACTCTTGAGCTGATTAATCTCCGTGAGCGCAGCAGCGGCCAGCAATCGATCCAGGGCGCGTTCGGTATAGGGACGGTGGATGTACCCATACCGCCGAGCGGCAGGGCCGACTTAATCATTCGTGCCGGCTCCGCAACCGGACAAGCGGACACACCGTTCGTCCCCCAGCTGGGCTTCCCCATCGACAAGCATGTCACACTCGATGCTCCACTCGACCAATTCTTCTTGATCGATCAACCCATCACCCAGTCGTATGTTTTCCTTCAGGCGAAGCTGCTCACACAACCGGAGGCTGGCGCTGCACAAGTCCAGCAGCTCGTCACAGATCTGCGCAACAAGGGCGTAACGGTTGCTGTTACCCACCTCACCTACCCGCAGGTCTTCACGCCCACCGATGAGCTGTCGGCAGATTTCGACATCCCACAGACGGCGCTGGCGACGGCCTTCAGTACGGGAGCAGGTCACGCTGGCCAACAGTGGCTCCGCTTCAAACGCTATGCCGATGCGGTGTTCACCAGTGCGCAAACGCCGATCAGCGTGCCGACGGCTTTGAGCGATATTCAGCGGATCTTGCCCGATTTCCTAACCTGGTCCCAGCGTTTCTTCGACGCCGCCGGCACGCTCAACGCCCAACAGGGGAACATGCCAGCACCCGTCGGGCAGTATGGTGCCGGTCCGTGGCTGGCGACAGCCTATCCGCGCGCAGGTACGCCCGCCTACACGACACCGGATGCCGGTGGGCGACTCACCTATAATCATCTGCTTCAAGACAAGTGGGCGCACACGTTCCGCTACTACCTGAAGCCGTATAGCCGCTACGAGCGGCTCATGTCAGCGTTGCACGACGCGCTCACGCCGCCCGATGCGCCACGCCGTGAACCGCCGCTCGTAGCCGAGCCCATCCCCAACACCGGCGGGCTCGACGTGGTTGTCGAGCGTACCGAGGTGTTGGCCGAACCGCTGGTCCTTTTCTCGGGACGACTTGACGAGGCTGGCGGACCTGAGAGCCCTGCGCCGCCAGGACGTACCTGGGAAGTGATCGTCGCGCAGCATCCCGAACAAGCCTTGAGCGAGCGCAACCAGACGCTGCGCCGCCGTCTGGCGTTTCGCCAGATTGCCTTCACGCTGCTGCGCCGCTTCGCCGAGAGCGAGTGGCTGGAGTGGCTGGCCCAGCATCAGCCGGAAGGCGTCACGCTGACCTATCGTTATGTCGAGGCGATCACACAGCCAATCCCGCACGAATACCCGGCGCTGCCGGATCATCTCGATCTACGGCAGCTGCGCGACGACGAGAGCAGCCTGGATGAGACGACGCGCGAAACACGCGCCGCCGCACGCCGCAGCCTCGATCTGCCGCTACGTCTGGGCCGCTTCCAGCAGGGTGCCCTGGTGCTACAATGGGAGGCGCTGCCGTTCTACTACGAGCACTGTCTCCACCTGATCGCCCAGGCCGACAGCAAGGTATCGCCGGTGCGCGACCTGGCGCACCGTGAGTTCGAGTATCGCACGCCGGTGCCGAGCGCATCTGCTGCCGGCGCGCTCGTTCCCTGGCCGTCTGACGCGCCCTTCCAGCCTGCCAAGCCAGTTGATCTGCGCGGTCGTCAGATCCGAATCCTGCTGCGGCGTTTCTGGGACAGCTTACCGGCTGCTGCCCAGCAGCAGTGGAGCAGCGAAGAGCCTGGCGCGGCACCTTACACTGATCAGCGAACATTCGCCTCGCTGCCGGATCACCAGGTGGTGTATCAGGTGGTCGAGCGCTTCGGCGGCAATGTCGAGGTGCAGGCAGAGCTCTTCTTCGGGCCCGATCCCGCAACCTCGCCCGATCAGGAGCCGACGTTCGCCTATCATCGTCGCCAGCTCGGCACACGCGTACTTGCCGGCGATCCTCAGTTCGAAGCGCTCCAGGACGCTCGAGGTGACTACCGGCTGACCTTGAGCCTCAGCCAGTTTGCTGAGCTGACTCTGTCGCAGGCGTACTCTTTGCCGGATAACATGCCAGCGCTCTCGTTTCGTGAACATGTGCTGCGGGTCGGCGGTGTGCTCACGCCGCAAGCCTACGGCGCGCTACTGGCATTGATCACCAGCGCCGAGGATCGCACCGTCATCGAAACCTTCTATCAGTTGTGGTCCAGCCGTGAGGCGGTTTCAGAGCAGCGCTCGCTCGAAGATCCGCCCGACGATCTGCCCCAACCAGCGCGCGATACGCTGACGAGCCTGTTCAAACACCAGCTCATCGCTTTTGAGCCGGCGCGCGAGCTGACGCTCGTATGGAGCGGCCCGCTGCTGGAGTCCGATCAGGAAGCGCTACAGGCCTGGGCGCGTGACTACGACGAGGAGTTCAAGGCCGCGCTCTCCCGCTTGGTGAGCAGCGCCCGCAGCGCCCAAAACAAGCTCCAGGTCGTCGAACCGGTGCTCCTCGCGCCCGGCAAGCAGCCGTCCGTCGTACCTCCACAGCTGAGCTTCACCGCCGACGCGGATGGAACGATCAGCGCGGTAACATGGACGGGGACGATCACGGCTGCACAGCGTGCCGATGTGCTCAATCTGACCGACGATCCAGATGTGCGAGCGGCGCTCAGCCGTTTGAGCGCCGCGGCTCAGATCGCCCAGGACGCGCTGGTGGCACGCGATGTAGCTGTGCGCGGACTCGACCAACCACCACCGATTGCGCCCGACCTGAAGCCGCTCTTTGATCGACTAGTGATCACGATCGAGCGGGAAGCGCACACAGCAACCCACCTCACCTGGAATGGCACGCTCTACGATGACGAAAAGACCCTGATCGAGCCGGTGCTTCATGAGTGGGCGCAGATCGCCGTCTTCCGCGACGCGCTTGACCGGCTGTTCGGCGGCCTCGATACACGTACGGTCGTCCAAGCCGGACGCGTCCGCCCCGATCAGTCCGATCTGCCGGACAGTCTGGAAACCAGCCTGTTGCTCGGCGATGACACTCTCCGCTGGCAAGGCGACCCGCCGACCCCGGAGCAGCAACAGGCAGCCAGGGAGATCGTCGCCGACACATCCTTTACTGATGCGATTCAAGCGCTGCTGACGCAGCTACAAAACTCCGACGGGCAGTCTGTGCCACTCGATCTGGCCGACGATGCATCCCCGCCCCCGGTGCCGGACGTCCTCGTAGGCCAGCTCAGCGTCGAGGGCACTCCTGGCCAGCGCACGCTCCACTGGCGTGGGCCAGTACCCACTACGGCTCAGCAGCACGCGCTCGACGCCTTGCGCTCCGACCCTGTGCTCGGCAGCTCCGTTGTAGACCTCCTCGCGAAGATCGACGTGCTACGCGTACTAGCGCTGCCGGCTCCACCAGCACCACTTGAGCAGGCCGAAGGAGCGGAGCTCATCGCGCTGCGCGAGCGGCTGCTGATCAAGACCGAGGCCGGCGTCACCACGTTGACCTGGGTTGGCCGGATCAAGAGTGTTGAAGAAGCTCAAAGGCTGGCCTCGCTACAGGCGTTTTTGGCCGCTTCGGCGGACTATCGTGGCCTCGCGCCGGCACTTCAGAGGATCGTCGCCGCACTTGCCGAGCCCTTGATCGTCCGGCTGGACCTACCGCTACGGCCTGAGCAAGCCGATGTACCCGAGCCCTTCCGCGACCGGCTGCTGCTTGGTCGCGCCGTTATTCGCTATCAGGGTTTGATGACATTCGAGGAGGGCCAGGCGCTTACCTGGCTCTACGCCGATCCGCCGGACGACCAGGACGCGCCGACTGAGCTGACGCCGGCGTTGCAGACCGCTAATACCCGCTCGATTCAGCGGCTGTACGCGGCGTCGTTGAACAAAGGAATGCAGGGCCGTGAGCTGAAGATCCGCGCCCGCCGCGCGAACGCTTTGCCGAGCCAGATGCGGGCGTTTGGAATCGAGCCACTGATTCCGTCTGCGCCACAGCAGGAGTCACCAGCATGACGATGTTAGATCTCACCACACTGAATATTGTCGGGCCGTTCTGGTCAGCCGAGGTCGAGGTGGTCACACTTGACTGGCCGCAGCGTAATCTGGCGCTGCGACGGCTGTTTCTTGATATTACTCCGCGCAAGGTCGCGGGGAAGAACGGCGTGCTGGTCCCCGGATCGCTGCTGGCGCTGTGCCTCGTGCGGCGCGTCCTGATCTCGCCACGTGCGGGAACCACGTTTGAGTGGAAGCGCTCACCAAACGCGCCGGTCCCGCCGCTTGCGACCTTTGACGCAATGCGCGCAGCAGTGCGCGCAGGTGCCGTCAGTCTTCTGTTGCTGGAGGCCGATCCTACGAAATGGTCTGACCGCGTCGGCAGCAAGCCGCCGCCGTTCACATGCCTGGCGGGCGATATCGCACTTGATGCGCTGATCCCTCAGGGGGATGCCGTTAAACGCTTGTACGCGGCGTTGACGCTGACACAGCCGGTAGCTTCCACCATACGATCGCCGGGCATGCTTTCGGTGCATGCCAGCGGCCTCTCGATCCTCGGCGGCATGACGTTGCCCTGGTATCCCAATCGCGTCACGGCGCTTTTCCAGCTTGTCCGCGTGGTGCCACCACCAGGCGCCGAGGCACCGGCTTTTCAACTCACCATCGAAACCGATCGGCTCACCGAGGCCGAACGCGTGGAGTTAATCCGGGCGACCCAGCGGCTGAGCAGCATGATCAACCCACGCCATCCACTCAATCAGCCGCCACAGCCCGACGCGCCAACTCCACGCTGGGTCACGCTTGAGCTGACCAACCCTGCCTCACCGCCGCGCGTGATCTGGCCCATCCCCACCTGGGGCACCGTCGGGAAGCTACGGTTCCCGCGCGGCGAGATCAACCTGCTGCTCAGTGATCTCCCGCCCTACGATGCCGATCTTCCGCCGGTGTCAATGGCACGCGTGATCCCCGATGAGGTAATAATCGACTCACCAGCCGGCGGCACGCTGGTGGTAACGGTGCGAGCCGGCGTCGAACAAGGCTCCTACCCGGAGCAACCGCCCGATTCATTAAACTACGACTATCAGGCCGGCGACCACGAGCGCATCCAGCTGCGCGACATCATGACCGCTTTCAGCCCGATCGAGACGCCCAGACTGCTCCGCATAGCGCAAGATCTGCCCGTGCCCGTGTGGGATGATGATGACAAGCTGCCGCTGGCGCAGCCAGTCGTCTGGGGCTTTGTACCGCTCGACGATGGCTGGGCGCAGCTTCCGATCCCCAATCTGACCGAGCAAATATACCTCGACGCCGGGCTGGCTCAGACCGGCGACGAGCAGGCGATCGGCAACGAAACCGACACGCCTGGGAACAACAATTCCCGTGGGATCATCCAGGGCGCTGTGTCATTCACCAATCGTCAGATCGATAGCAGCATGAGCGATCCTGCCGAGCATCCCTGGGCCGTTACCATCATCAACACGCCCGGATTGAGCGGAACCTGGACTCTGAAAAACGAAACGCTTACCACCATCGATCTCACGGTACTTCAGCCGGATCTGGTACTCAACGGCTTCTTCTGGCTCAGCACCGCACGACCAACCGATGCCGACGCGCTGCCGAACTTCGATAACTGGATCTCCGGCCTGCGGTCCGTGCCGCTTGAGCGCGTGCATCGCCGCGTCGTCGATAACAAGATCGTCGCAGCCGATCTGTTCCCGGCGCTGGTCGTGCTGCGGCTACGAGATCTGGCCTTCAGCGCGACGCCTGCCAGCGGCTCAGCAGTCCCACGCGCCGCGCTCCTGGAAAGCTGGTCACTGGCCTTCGATATCGACAACCCGCTGCTGGCGCTCCTGACACCCCAGGGCTCACCTGTCTTCCTACCACTTGCCGAACGATTGTTTACGGACGACGCGCCAGTACTTCCCCGCGATCTGTTTACCCGCCATGCGGCGCTGGCCTGGCGACGACATCCGGTGCTGCCGACAGTGCAGGCGCTGCCGCTGACACAGGCCAAGCAACCACCGAACGAGCCGATCGCCAGCCGTCAATTCGCGCCCTTTGCCCTGCCGACGCATACGCGAGCTGGCCTGGCGGTTGCCGTGCCCGATAGCTGGCACTTCGGCGTGACGATCGCCGCGAACGGCCTCGCCAGTGGTGCTTTGACCTGGCCGCACTGGCAAAGCCCGCCGACACTGCAACCCGCGCTTGAGTGGCGCTCACTCCCCGATCTCCCGTTAGCGGTGCTATCGCTGCCTGGTTTGCAGTTCGATCCCAGTCTTTTCAGCCCGCCCAGCGGCCTGGCCTCCTCCTGGCTGCCACTTCAGTACCGCTACGATCTCCCGTACACCGATGAGGTGCAGGCGCTCGCGCAGATCCCGAAGCAGCGCCGTCCGGCGGACAGCGTTTCGCCGTTCCCGGAGGAGCCGCCACCTGTTCCGCCCAGGCCATTGATCCGTGAAACCTATGCGCAGCACTGGCGGCGATTGAGCGAGATGGCGAGCCTGGCCGCCGCCGACGCAGTAGCCGCTTTTGGCACGGAAGGTGAACAGCAGGTTGTGCGTGGACTGGTTGAGCCATTCGTTTGGCTGGTTGAGCCCACGATTACCCTGGAACCGTATCCCGGCAACCTTGCCATCGCCGAGCCGGGCGCTGGTGGCGGGCTAGCCCTTGAGCTCAGCAGCAACGTGGAGGCAGCCGATTCCGCAGGCAGCCTCACGGCGGGCGCGTCGAATGCGGCACTCCGTGGTTTTAGCAGCCTTTTCGCGCGACACGACGGCGCAATCAGGTTAGCGCGACCCTCCGATACCATGCCGCTGATTGTAGAAGCCGGCAGCCTCGCCGCGCATCCGAATGGCGACGGCACCTTTCGCGATCAGCGTGGCCTCAGCCGCGCGGCGACCACCGAAACCGGGGCATTGCTCCGTACGATCGTGCACCTGGATGCGCCCGCCCACAACGGCGGCCCCGACGTCGTGGCGCTGACGTCGACACGGATGGCACTGAGTCTGGAAATCGATCGCACCCATCACTGGCAGCTATGGTTCCGTGATTTGCCAATCCGCGCCGGCTCGTTCCTGCGCGACAAAACCGCCTCTCCGGCCGCCGAGGATGTTAATGATCCTGAGGCGCTGGCGCGTGAGTTTAACTATCTCAATGGATACGAATGGCGGCTGGCCGATGCGACGACTCTGGCTAAAGCTCCACCTGTGCTGGCTTTATGCGGCCTGGAATTCTTCCCGTTGAAGCTTACGCAGCTGGATGTGAGCGACGATCAGGTACAGCTAGTCCAGTTGGTAGGCCGCTTACAACTTCCGCTCAGCGCCGAACCGATCGAAATAAGCGATCTGAGCAATGCTGTACAGGCAACCTTCGTGCGGATCGCCGGGCAACTGACGCTGGATAGCCTCCAACTGCTTGCGGGCGGAGGCGAGTGGCCGCTGGCTCTCACCAAGGGTGAGATCGGCGATGCGCCGCGGATCGTTTGGGCAGGCGTGCACTACGACCGAGCCTCCCACACGCTAGAGCTAACCGGTGCCCACCTGTGCTTCCACCTGTTCGGCACCGAGTGGCGCGTGCCGCTGCCGAGCGCGACGACTCGCTTCAGCGCTGATATCGACGACAAGCCACGCCAGGTAGATATTCCTCCGATCGAGGGGGCGCTGGTCCCCACGAACGTCACGTTCACGCTCGATCTGGCGCAGGCGGCAGCCGGTGCTGGGGAGGTTGCCCATAGCGTGACGCTTGATCTGGCGCTACGCCTGGGCCGGGCGTACCACATGCCGGGCGCAGCCAAACGTTCCGCATTTACGGCGACCGTCCGCTTCGCGGTGCTCGATCCAGAGTCGGCGCCTGCCAAGGTGCTGAGCGCGCAGCTCTTCGACGATATCGTGCTCCATGCCGACGTCGCCGGCAGCATCCCGCCCGATCTGGTAGCCGGCGATCGAACGTTCCAGTTCACCTGGGAGCGCTGTCAGCAGGTGCCACAGGGGCTACAGATTTTACCCGGCATGCCGCTGCTCGGCAATGATGTGCCGGGCTGCGCGGTGCTTACCTTCGAGCCCGCGCCAGCAGACAGCGGTATTCCGCGCCTTGGCGTTCAGCTTGCCTTCGTCGAAGCAGTATTGTACGCTCAGTGGGGGCATTTCCTCCAAACGGATACACTACCCTCCGCCAACCTCCGCGAGCGAGTCTACAGCTCCTCGGCGGGCGATCTCGTGCTGGGCTACACCGCTCATGCGCTTGAGCAGGTTAACACGATCACCTGGGAGGAAGAATTTTTGCTCAATGGCGTCCTCGAGATCAAGAGCCTGATCTCCTGGCCGACCGAGATGCACTTCGATCGTGAGCGTGGCATGCTCACATTGCCACCGGTCGCCCAGAATCCGACCGTCGGCCCGCTCAACCACATCCGGCATACCATGCGCATGCTCTTTAATCAGCACCGCCTGCCGACCGAGCTCCTGGTGCTGGTGGAAGGACCGGTGTTGCTCTTCGATCTGTCGCCCAATCATCCCTGGCAACCGCTGATCGTGGTCGAGCACCAGTTGATTGATGTGTACGAGGAGCCACAATCCGATGGCGAGCCTGCCGTGCGCCTGGGTGCCGACCGGCGCTGGACGGTGGTGCAGGAGGTGCGGTTGATGGCGCCGGTCGTGCTGCGCAACTTCTTGCACACCTACGGCGGCGAGACGCTGTCGTCGCTCGATCCGGCGACGGGCCTGGCCCCGCTTACCGAAGCCGGCGAGGGCTATTTTGCGCCCGAGGTTCGCGCGGCGCTCCTGGACGAGATCGATCGTCGCGCGGCGCACGGTCCATACCTGCTGGTGGAGGCCAGCTCACCGCACTGGCTACGTCCGACGCCCCTGCGGGATATGCAGATGACGGCGCTCCAGTATCTGCCGGGCGGCAGCCAGCACGCCATCCTCAGCCACCCGGACGATTATACAGGTGATGCGCTGCTGACGCAGGATTCGGGGTGGCTGCTTCTGACCACGCCATTTCTCGGTCGGCTACAACCGCTCGCTACTGATAGCCTTGCCGCCACAGACAAGGCCGCCCTGGCCGGTCCTTTGGCAGTGGACCCGGTGCTGGCGCTGCGGCGCGCACTGACACAATCCCCGCGTCCGCCGCATACATCGCTGGCCTTTGCCCTGACCCACCGTGGCGATACGCGCTCGGTGGTAGCGCGCCTGGCCCATCTTGACACTGCCAGCGGTCACCTCTGGACCCGACTCGACACCTTGACGCTGGACGAGAATCTGTTGCGGCTGCACACGCCGTTCCCGGAGCCGTTCCCGGAGCGCCTCGCGAGCATTATAGCTGCCCTGCCCGATACGCCCGCTCGGGCGAGCCGCTCGGTGGCACTCCGCCGCGCATTCGATGTCTTCCGTCCGTTTGTACCACCAGCCGATGTGCGAGAGTTCCGCCTACCCGGCGACAATCTGTTTCGCTATCAGCTGCCGCCGGAGATCGTTGAGACCGAGCTGGTATGGCGGCAACGCAGTCTGCTGGCGCCGTCGAGCGTCGGCGACGTGCGACTCAGCGCCGGTCAGCGTGTCCTCGACGGTTTGCAAGCGCTCTACACGTTTGCCGAAGGCGGCGGTAACCTTATTAAGGACCGATCCGACGTCGGAGCACCACTCAACCTGCTGATTGACGAACCTGACAAGGTTCGCTGGCTGGCTGGCGGTGGGCTGGTGATCGATGCGCCGGTGCTGATCGCCTCCAACGGCCCGGCAACCAAGATCATTAATAGCTGCCGGACAACCAACCAGATCACGATCGAAGTGTGGATCAAGCCGACGCGCCTGCATCCACCGTCGAGCCATCTTCCCGCGCGGATTGTGTCTATCTCCGAGCATATCTCGAAACGCAATATCTCGCTGCAACAAGGGGAGGCTGGCCAACGCGACGCCGCATTCTATCATGCGCGGGTTCGTACCAAACGGGGCGACAACGAGGGTAATCCAGCCGTGATTACCGATGACAACACGCTGAAGCTTGAGCGAACCCACGTCGTTTATACATTCGACGCTTCTAGTCAGGGCCGGATCTATCTCAACGGCTCGGAGCAGGTGCGGGTAGCAATCGGCGGGAACTTTAGCTGGTGGGACAAAGATTATCCTCTGCTGCTTGCAAACGAGCTGTCGAAGGATCGTCCGTGGGCTGGCGAGTACTATCTCGTAGCAATCTACAACCGAGCGCTTACACCCGCCGAGGTGGCTGAAAACTATGCGGCGCTGCCAAAGCCGGTTCCACGCGCCTGGCACACCACGGCAGCGCTCATCTCTTCAAGCGGACTGGTGGGCGACGGCAGCCCAGACGTGACGGGCACCCGCCGCTACCCAGCCGCGACGCTGCTCCCCGCCCGGCTAACCGTTGACCTCGCCAAAGACGGCTCCAGCGTCCGTGTGCCCAACCCACAGCCGCTGAGCTTCGCAGTGAGCCCATATCTTGGCCTGTCATTCCGCATGGCACCCCAGCAGATGCGCCGCGTGCTGGTCTCCGCCGAACTCCTGTGCGTCGATCCAAAGACTGGCTCACTGCTGCCGGTGACCAATCGCTTTTTTGAGGATGGAGGTGCTGCGGAAGACGCTGCCGTGCTCAATCAGGCCATCGGCTGGGCGCGCGAAATGCACCGCCAGCTCACGCCCGAGTCACCGGTAGCGCTGCTGCGCCTCCGCGAAATCCTTGCCCTGCCGGATGAAGTCCAGGCCAAGCCTGACGAGGCAGCTGTGATCACCAGGTTCCGCTTCGCCCTGGTACGCGAGCTTGTGCTGCCGCCGACCTTAAGCCGACGGGTGGCAAGGCTGCGAACCGAGGTGCAGCATATGCGTTTCCGCGAGGGCCAATACGGCGGGAGCCACATCCCAAACACCGTCGAACCGTTCGAGCTGGCACCGCCACAGGTCACGGGTGTACAACCGATCTACCTGACCGAACGCCCAAATGCACGCACGTCTACCGGCACCGACTCGCCGCCGTCCGGTGTGCCACCGACCGAGATGGTCGCCTGGACGTGGGGGCTGAGCGGGTTGCGCTTCAGTGTACGCTACACACAGGACGGGCAAGGCATCGCCGGCACGCCGATCCACGCCACCGGCTCTGCATCTGCGGCACAGCCTGGGTTCTGGTGGCAGGCGATCCAGTACACCGTGCAATACCGCTCGGGGCTGCGGGAAACTCCGCTCTTCACGCTTCCGGCCAGCATTGGCAGCACGCTCCAGTCTGGGACGGTGAAACCCGAGCTGCGCCGCGCTTTCGAGGCCTACGGTCTGGCGCTGGCTGCTGATAGCATGGTGACGCAGCAGCCGAACACGATCTGGTACGTCGATGATGCTTCGAGCGCTGTACGCTATGTCGTGCGCAGGCAGGACGCGGCGCTGCGGGTATTCCAAGGGGCGGCACCAGGTGCCGGCTTGCCGCCGCTCTTCCGCGCCACACCCATTCGTAGCTTCCTATCGGTACTACCTGATCCGCCCATGCCGCCGCACGCTCTACCGCCTGATGCTCCACATGCAGCGCTGAGCCCTGGCTGGCAGCCGGTGCTGCCGGGCTCGCTCCATTATTTTGTGGTAGGGGCACGCAGTGGCGTGATGCTGGCTGTACGCAACCAGCTTATTCGCCAGAGCGATCATGCGCTGACATCGGGCAGTCTACCAGTACAGCACCGCGTGCCACGACCGGTGCCGTTGCCGCCTAACCACGCCGGGGCAGAAGATTCGGCTTTGCAAACATGGGCAAGCTACTTTGAGCCTGAGCATAGCGTGCTGGTAAGTCCTGATCCGGTGGACGAGACGTTCTACGCCGCGACACAGACGCGCGGACCGTTACGGCTACGTCTCTGGCTGATTGATCCTGCACGTGGCATTCTTCCCGCCGAATGGGATG
Organism: Herpetosiphonaceae bacterium; assembly: GCA_036401895.1. GTDB lineage: Bacteria > Chloroflexota > Chloroflexia > Chloroflexales > Kallotenuaceae > LB3-1. The sequence continues at coordinate 19,019 of DASWTW010000101.1, forward strand.
GGTCGCTGACCTTTGAAGCAACGGCTGAGGAACAGGCTATGCTGCCGCTCACGGTTACTCTCCTGGCGGCAGATCAGTCGTATGTGTACACGAGGGCCGCGTCGACTGACGATGCTGAGGTTCCATCGGCTGAAAAGAGACTTCGGTTGACATTCATCCCGGAGCAGGGCGAGACCCTGAAGCGTCAGCTTGCGGCACTGGGCCGCGAGGCGGTCATCCTGATCCAGGTCAAGGTCGAGCCCAACGATGCCTTCCGTCAGACACTCACGTTCGCGCTTCGGCTCGCGGACTCCAACGCGCTGCCTTTGCCGCTGGAGCCGTACACCATCCACTTTGAAGATCCCGAGTACAACCGGGCATTGGCGACCCAGGCAGGGGTAGCGCAGCGGCTCGTCAAGCTGACCAAGAACAGCTCAAACGAGCTGGGCCTGTTCACGATCTCGCTCACGACGGACCGCCGCTCCTATAATCCATTCTCGGCGCTGGCCTTGCGCTACGACTGGGACACGCCACTGCTGAACACGAAACTGCGGTTAGTTTTTCAGCGCGTGACCGCCAAGGGTGTCGTCGAAGACCTCGTGAGCAACATGCCGTCTGTGGAGCAGGCTGACCTGACACCTGGTTTCCTCTTTTCGATGAGCCTGACCGACCTTCGAGTCGCACGCACACTCGGCCAGGCTACAACGGAGGTCGGCAACCGCTTCGGCTTGCACGCTGACGACAAGCTGCGGATCAAGCTTGTGCCAGGCGACGACCTAGCGGGCTGGGACGACTACGAGCGCCCAGCGGTCGCGTTGATTGCTCAGATTGACGTCGATATCGTGGCCGAGCCAGTGATTCCTGTACCGGAAGCAGCATATGCGCTGCTCCGCCGACAGTTCCTCGGCGGTCAAGCACAGGTTGAGTGCGTAAGGTTTGCCTGGTGCCCTAACGCCAGTCGCATCGACCTCATCTCGAAGGACGATCTACCGCTGGGAATAGTGCGGCGGCGGGCGGTATTTCAATGGCATGATGTTGTACGTATCGGCACGGTCGATGGCTACGCCGTACAGAAGATCGCATACAACGGCGCAACAAACGTGCCCATGGAGTGGGAGCGAGGAGACGTATAAAGGGCAATGGTGGTGTGTATATGTACAGATTGGACTGTACCCCGTCTTCCATACCACGCGTTCAAGGTAGCTTCTTCAACCGACTCGCCGTATAGGGGTCGTCATGGAAGGAGCCGCCAATGCCGGGACGGACATTCACCCGTGAATTTAAGCTGGCGGTCGTCCGCCCCCTGGCCCGTGGGCTGAAGCGGCCCGCCCAAGTCTGCCGCGAGTACGGCCTTGCCGAGAGCGTGCTCAGCCGCTGGCGCAAGGCGTATGACGCACGTGGCGAAGCGGCTTTTCTGCCGAAAGAACCGACCCAGCGCGAGGCGCTGGACCGCAAAATCGCCGAGCTAGAACGCTTTTGCGGCCAACTTGCCGTCGAGAACGCGATCTTTAAAAAAAGCGTTGCAGCCCGTCCCTACGCGGACCGACACGCCATGCTGCGCTATGCGCGGCATATCGGCCCGCAGGTGGCGCTCCGTAGCGCGGGAGATCAACCAGCGCGCGGAGGCAGCCGTATCCGCTGCTGCACCAGCCGTTAGGCTTCACGTCGATCACCGACGTTCGCAGACAGCACCGCAAGATCCAGCAGGATCGTTGCACGACTCTGATAGCGCGTCCGCAGTCGTTTGACGAGCTGGGGCGTACCGCGCAGGCCCGGCGTCTCCTCCAGCGAGAGCCAGTACATCAAGCAGCCCCACGAAGCCGTCCCACCAGTTCGTTGGTGCCATGGTATGCATCCCTATGTGCCGCGATTGCGCTGCCGCCGCCGCTCCCAGACTCGCTGACGAGCTGGCTCAGACCAATTGGACATGTTTACACGCTCGTAGGCCCATGCCTCACCTCGTGAGGCATGGGCCGTGTGGAGACGATGACGATTGCGCGGACGAGACCTACGGGCGCTGGAGCCCCTGGAGCGTACAGAGCGCGTCGCGCAGCGGGAGATCCAGCCCCGCAAGCTGCCAATGGCCGTATTTCGCCTGGAACGCGGCATAGGTCGTGGGGAAGACCACCTCCAGATCGTGCCGTGCCACCAGGCTCGTCGCGACCTGCCACGGGTCGGGCGCGACGTCGTCCGTCAGCGTCGAGACCGTCAGCCAGCCTAACGTGATCCGCAGCGGCAGATTGATCAGCTGGACCTCGTGCGGGGGATAGGGCACATCGACCGCGACCGGCGTGCCCTCCGTGAGCGTCCAATACTGGCTCGGCGTCTCCGTATCCACAAACTGCATCCACCCGGTGACGCTCCGCCCATCCCCGCTGCTCTGCACCGGCCGCGAGATGCGCACCTGTTGGGTCCAGGCTGTGTTAAAGCCGATGTATTATTGGCCCTTCCGCGCATTTGGTGATCGAGTTGCCGACAGTTGGTACAACATGGGAGTATGCTATCACTCGCTACCTTGCTCAAGCAGTTGCTCCCACGCGCCCCTGGTGTCCAAATGGGCCAGGTGGCACTGACCGACACCACCGCCACCGTCGACCTCGTCTCGGTCCAACCCTCCGCCGCCTGTCCCCGCTGTGGGACACCGACCACCCGCGTGCATAGTCGCTATACGCGGCGGCTTATGGATCTGCCCTGGGCGGATCTGGCGGTTCAGCTTCACCTGACCGTCCGCAAGTTTCGTTGTCCGGTCGTCACCTGTCTACAAAAGATTTTTACCGAGCGCCTACCCACGCTGGCTCCGCGCTATGCCCGTCGCACGCCGCAGCGCACGCAGGTGCTGCTGCTATTGGGCTTTGCCCTCGGTGGTGAAGCCGGCGCACGGCTGGCCCAGCGCTTGCACCTCACTACCAGCGGCACCACGCTGCTGCGCCTTCTCCGGCGCTGTGTCCTACCCACAGCACCCCCACCGCGTGTCGTCGGGCTCGACGATTGGGCCTGGTGTATGACTTCCCATCATCGGGGCTCTCAGGCGCTTTTGATACTACTCTGAAAATACCCCTTCCGAGGGTGCGGTACTTGTCTGGACAGTTACTTGGTAGCCGAGCTGCTCCAGACGGCGGACGAGGCGGCGTTGGACCGCCTGGCGATCCCGCGCATCAAAGGAGTTCGCGCCCAAATCCTGATAGGGTTCTTTGCGGGAGAGCACATAGTAGATGATCACCAGCATGGCATGACCCACCGCAACCAGTGCCTTTTTTGTTCCGCGCCGTGCTTGCATCCGGCGGTAGAGCGCCCCCAGATAGGTGTGCTTCGTGTGGGCCGCACCATGCGCCGCCTCAATCAGGACTTGCCGGAGCCAGCGGCTCCCTTTGCGGGGGTTGCCGCTGGTACGCTTGCCGGCACGTTCGTGATTCCCAGGACACATCCCAGCCCACGACGCGAGATGTTTGGCACTGGGGAAGCGTCCCATATCCCGCCCGATCTCAGCCAGAATGACTTCAGCGGCGCGACGGCTCACCCCTGGAATCGTGTCGAGCAGTGCAATATCAGTGTCCGCATCATAGAGCCGCTCCTGCAATTCGTTCGTAAATCGTGCAATCGACTCATCTACGTAGTTCAGGTGGCTGAGATGCTCGGTGATCAAGAATGCGTGATGGGGGCGCATCCGTCCAACCAAGGCTTGCTCAAGCAGCGCACGCTTGCTCCGCATCCGCCCTTTGGCCAGTTTCGATAGCACCTGGACATCGGTTTCGCCATCCAAGAGTCCTTGCAAGATGGCACGCGCCGACACGCCGGCAATATCGCTGGCAACCGCTGCCAACTTGATATTGGCATCCTCAAGCACCTTCTGGAGCCGGTTGACGATCCGTGCCCGTTCGGCGACCAGGGTGCTCCGATGGCGGGTGAGATCGCGCAACTCACGCTGGCGCGTGGGCGGAACAAAACTGGCCCGCAGCAAGCCATGCTGGAGCAGATCGGCCAACCATTCGGCATCCTTCACGTCCGTTTTCCGTCCTGGTACAGCTTTGACGTGGTGGGCATTCACGACCAGGAGTGCGAAGAGTCCTTCGAGCAGGTTGTACACTGGTTTCCAGTACACGCCCGTACGCTCCATCGCCACGTGGGTACAGCCTGCGGTCGTGAGCCAATCGGCGAGGACCAGAATATCCTGAGTCATCGCGGGCACCCTCTGGGTGAAGGTGCGAATCTCGGGCTGAGAGTGTCCCGCTGCGTCAAACTGCAGCAAGCACGCAACGATCTGTTTCTTAGGCACATCCAGCCCACAACAGCATGTGTGAATGATTTGCATAGCTTCCTCGCCTGATCATCACGGGTGGAAGGGATTGCCCAAGGGGATGTCCCAAATCAGAGATTCTACTCTGCGTGCTCTCCCAGAAGGAGGCGACAGACGGCGGTGCCACAGGATACCCAGGCCAAACTGCTGACGGACTCATGGCACCAGTGTCAATGCGGCCTGCTTCGCTTGGGCAACTATGAGGATCAGTATAGGCATTTTCATGTGCCGTGGTGTGCCGAAAGCACATGAGGAACTGCTGGCAATGTATCGACGTCGCATACAAATTCCGTGGCTATACGCCATCTATCGCTACTACCATCTGCCACTGAGGGACGATTCGCTGGTACATTTTCTATTTCATCGACACTCTAGCGTTAGAATTCGCAATCTTGACGAGCAAAGCTGAGTAACACATCGGGGGTATGTACGTACATACATTTACGTATCCGAGGAAGCTAGGAGGCGCATGATGAGCCGCGACAGCTTTGAGATTAGTGAAAAAGGCTTGAAACTCCCGTACAGTCGTTTTCTATCCGATGCTGCTGGAGGCTACACGATTATTCTTGTCATTCTCATTGCTAACTTGAATCAAACGCCGCTGCCTTCCTGGCTCTTATTACCCACTAATTTGAACACTGGGACTATTGTACTGCTAACTGTAACGCTTATTTTGGTTGGAGCGCCCCTCGGTTTAGTGCTAAACGGTGTTGGATGGATTATGGTTGGTTGGACACAAATACAGTTTATCGATCGCTGGGTCAAGTTTTCCGAGAACCATCTTTTACGATCGGCAAGTACCATGCGAGCCTTTCACTTCAAGCTTTTGAATGATTGTTTCCATAGTAAAAATCCAGAACCGGGTCAGCCAACTTTTTATGATCAGATAGCAACCTTTGATGAACTATTACAGGTGCATTTTCCAGACGTGTATGAAGCCATCAGTTATGTTTCAGGAGTGAAGCAGTTTGTCAGAAACTTAATGCTGATTTCAGCGATGGTGGGAGTGTACTCGTTATCCATTCAAGCATTCCCTGACTTTATTGCCGCAGGTAGTGTTGCTGCCTTGTTGATCATGTTCATGTGGCTGTTAGAAGTGTATCAAGCGTTACAAACGATGGCAAAAGTGTACACGATCTGCCTTGAAAAATGGAGCGATAATCTTTGGCTCTACCGACCATTTGAAACTGTTATCGCTGATCTCATTACAGTTGCCAAAAAATCTCCATGATAGCCTGTTTCTAGGGACATGGGAGTCGGTCACATAAAGCTTGCAGGTTAGTATCACAACCGCGATGGCGGCGGCTCCTCCCGCCCCTCATCCGTCCTGAGCGCACGGACCAACTTCTCGAACTCGCGCTCAAATTTGGCATTGTCGTGCTCCCAGCCCGTGAAGTCGGCGGCCAGGCGGGAGCGGACCTGATCGGCCTTCCCATCCTGCCACTGCCAGAGCGCACCGTCCAGGTTGAGCGGGATCAAGGCACGTACTTTCTTGCCGTACTGCTTCATCAGCTGCTGCTCTTTCGTGAACGCTTTGTTGAGTTCGTTGTCCACCCACCAGCTCGTCAGCGAATCTTTCGATGCACAGAGCAGCACCTTATCCCAAAGCCGAATCCCGCGATCCACTTCATCATAGATGCTATGACCGGGGAGCACTTGATGCTCGTCGAGCCAGCAGCGAATCCCTCGGCCTTGCAGGGCATCATGGAGGCGACGGGCAAACGACATATCGGTGTGGCTGTAACTGATGAAACACGAGTAATAATCGATTGGGCGCTCTGCCAGCACCAGGGAGGGGCGTACTCAATCATGGGGTCAGGGACGCTACAGCCGCGCAGGAAGACTTCGGGGATCTGGCCTTTGGAGCGGTAGAGCGTGTCGATACTAATATGGGAGGGAGATAGATGCTCTACTTTGTCTAAGCCCTGTACACCCCGGAGATCAAGGTCGGCGAACACTGTTCCGCCGATAAGCGCGTGGTCGAGCTTACACTTTTGGAGAAAAGCTCCTTGAAAGTAGGCCCTACGCAGGTCAGCTCTCTAGAGATTCGCCTCTTGGAGATTCGTCGTTATCAGTTCGGATCTAAACAGCATAACACCCTCAAGGTTAGCGCCGTGCAAATTCGTATTGTAAAGTTCGGATTGCAGGAGAATGGCTCTTTGGAGATCGGCCTCTTGGAGGTCGGCCTGTTGGAGAATAGCCTGTCTCAGTTCAGCTCTCTGGAGATTAGCCCCGTTGAGGAAAGCTAGGTGGAGATCGGCCCCTTGGAGGTTTGCATCACGGAGGTCGATCCTAGATAGATCAGCTTGCTTAAGGTCTGGCAGTATATGAGGATTCGTCTCCCGCCATGCATTCCAACCCGCAACCCCCTGTTTCAAGATCGCCAGATGTTCTGGGTTGGCAACATGCTTATCCCGATACGTCGTCCAATACTCCTCGTTCGCCATACGCTGCTCTCCTTACCGCTGCTCAGCTTTCAAGTCACGTAATAGGCGTTGGAATCCCTGCTGGCAGCTGTCGTGTGCTTTCCACTGCCGGAAGTCGCCAATGTGATAATCGCCGCGTATTAATGCCGCCCATGCTGCCTCACTGGTCAACACTGCATCATCGATCCGAATTGGAAACAAGACGCGGCGGCGCTCCGAGCGCTCCCGGACGAGGGCCATCTGGACTTCGGCATCGACCCAGGCACTATTCACGGATGACTCAGAAAGGAGCAACAGCAGCTTATCATGGAGGCGGATACCCTGATCGATGCCTCCCAGGATCGACTCCCCTATTTTCAAATCTTCGAGTGCATACCAGCAACGGACGCCGCGTGCTTGCAGGTCAGCATACAGACGCTCAGCCAAATCCAAATTGGCAGAAAATCATCTAATGATTTGCAGAAAAGCATCTAACGATTTACTAAGGCTTTCCAATGCAGTAAATCAAATATGTAAATAGTTCTTTGTGTTGGGATTACACTAAATAAGTAATCCATGGTAAGTGGTGCTCAAAACCCTTTTTTCCCTGTTGGGATTAGGGCTGTAAATACACTTAAATCAGGCGGTACCTGACATAGCATACTAAATCTGAGCAAGTTGTGGATTTATGTTCTTGTCTTCCCGGATACAAAGATGAACGAATGTCAATACAAATCCAAAAAGGTTTGACAGAGTGAGGTGTGCATGACGTAACGTACGCAAAGTACAGAAGAACAATACGAAGGAACTACTCCTATATTAGGATTGGCAAATTTGTCGGTCTTCAGTCGTACCATGTTGCTGTGTCTTACTCGTTGCTAGAATGCACTCTCCTGTATTGACAGAGGCTAGCTATAGTGAGACAATGGCCCCCCTCAAAATAAGTATTTTTATTACCCATTCGCTACTAACCCATTATAATCCTTGCCAAAAACACTTTTTCGTGATTCCGGCACAACATCCCCACGATAGTTTTTGATATAGCTTGCACCTCAAAATCATTATTCTAAGATACTAGCTACTGTGACGATAGCGAACCCAGGTACATCAATTATGTTACACAAAAAATTTGGTCTGACTTGTATCTAATATTTAGTGCAGGCTCTGCCTTCGGGGAAGATATCTTCGTTACCCAGTAGGTAGCTATGCCTACCTTATAAGGCTCAAGACAGCGATCAATATCCCTGTACAAGCACTGTCTGCGAGATACTGTTACGAGAAGGCAAATGATCGATTGATCAATTGTGGGTTGAGCCGTCTCAAGACGTGAGTTTAGATAAGTTCTCCTATCCCAAGATAGTAGCCAAATCTTATGAATCAAGTGTATTCAGATTCATCTGATCATCACAGCACCCTCAATTAAGTTATCTTCTGGGAAATGGTTACTGCGTTGCCTAGAAGACCAAGGGAGTTCCCCATGAGAGCCAGGAGTAACCTTCATACTAAGTTGCACCTGTTGGTCATTCTGTCCCTCTTAGGGATGATGCTCCCCTCTAGTGTTAACGCACAAGATCAACATACTGATACTTCGACATCAAATTGGGCAAGGTCCAAAGTAATAACGCCTCGTTCCGTTCGCAGCCATGATCACAATGCCACAAGCAATACACTGAATTTTCAAGAAGTAAGTTGGAATTCAACCTGGCGAGCATGGATTAAGCATACACAAACATTTGTTACCAACTTCTTGCAACCCGAAGATGAGAATAAGGTTGTAGCAAGAGAGGTTGAGCAAGCTTCAACTGAAAAATTAACTGCCGCCAGAATACCTCCTGCAAGCATCGCCTCTACCCCTACGATGGTATCTCCGACCAACACGTCGACGGTAAGCCCGACCACGATATCAACGCCTACCACATTACCTACGCCGCTGATTCCGACAATCGCTTCTGCTAATACTCCGCCTCTAGCGAATAAGCTGACAAACGTCTCAATTGCCTCAAGACGTGCACTAATCTTGGCTTCTTTTCCTACTCTAACATCTCAATTTTGCGGAACGATTTTGCAAAACACAACGTTTACCCTGGCTAATAGCCCATATATCATAACGTGTGATGTGACTGTTAATGCCGGGGTCACCCTAACTATTGAGCCAGGAGCGGAGTTAAGGTTTGCATCTGGAGCACAGCTCATTGTTAAGGGAACGCTCATAGCACAGGGTACGTCAGATAGCAATATCATCTTCACCTCGAATCAAGTTACTCCTGCGGTAGGGGCCTGGCAAGGCCTCTATTTTAGCAGCACTAGTACAGGAAGTGTCGTAGAGTATGTGCGAGTTGAGTATGCGGGGGAAACAGCTAGCTTAGGGCATTGGGACCCAGCGGTAAATGGTGGTGGGAGCTATAACCAGACGTGGTCGAGCATCTATGTGGACGGTGCGAGCCTGACGCTGCGCAACAGCACGATCACCCAAGGCTTCGGGGTTGGGCTCAACGTCTACACTGGCATGGTCACGGTGACCGGCAACACCATCAGCCAGATGCGCTCCGGGTCGCAGGCTATCGGTAGCTTCACCTACTCGTACTATGGTTACGGCGTGTACAGCAACGGCAGCACCACGACGTTGACGGCTAACACGATCACGGGCAACGGGAGTAGCGGCGTG
>DASWTW010000102.1:0-18883 GCA_036401895.1 Herpetosiphonaceae bacterium
ATCCGAGCGTGCAACAGGCCGTGGTTGTGGCGCGGGCGGATGGGGCAGGACAGAAGCAGATTGTAGCGTACGTTACGGAAGAACAAAGGAACAAAGCAACAAGGGAACAAACGGATAACCAAGAACCAAGAACCAAGAACCTGGGCAGGGAACAAGAGAACAAAAGAACAAAGGAACAAAGGGAAAACCCAGAACCAAGAACCCAGAACCAAGAACCAGGCACCGACAATTCCCCCTCGCCTGCCGCAGCGGGAGAGGGGGCCCAGGGGGGTGAGGGCCTTTCCCTTCATCTCCTGCGCTTCCTCCGCGAGCGGCTGCCGGCGGCGATGGTTCCCGCGTCGATCGTGGTGCTCGACGCGCTGCCGCGCACACCGAACGGCAAGATCGATCGCAAGGCGCTGCCGCTGCCCGAGGCCATACTGTCAGAGCATGACGACCATGCGATCGCGCCGCGCACCGAGGTCGAGCAGCAGCTTGCCGAGATTATGCGCGCGGTTCTGCGGCGGGAGCAGATCAGCATCTTCGGTAACTTCTTCGATCTCGGCGGTCACTCGCTGCTGGCAACGCAGGTAGTCTCGCGCATTCGTGACGCGTTCGGGATCAATCTGCCGCTGCAAACGATCTTTGAAACGCCGACGATTGCCGGACTGGCCGAGCAGATCGAGCGTGGGCGGCGCGAAGCTGCGGGGCTGGAGTCGCCGCTGCTGCCGGTTCCGCGCGATCGCGACCTGCCGCTGTCGTTTGCCCAGCAACGGCTGTGGTTCCTGGATCAGCTGGAGCCGAATAATCCGTTCTACAACGTTCCGGCCGCCGTTCGGCTGGCGGGCGCGCTTGATGTTGGCGCCCTCCAGCAGAGCCTCAACGCGCTTGTTCGCCGTCATGAAACGCTGCGCACCACGTTTGCCGTTAGAGCGGCCGAGCAGGGCGTGCAAGAGCCGGCTCAGGTGATCGCGCCGCAGCTCAGGATCGATCTGCCGGTTGTCGATCTGCAAGCGTTGGCCGTCGACGAGCGCGAGGCCGAGGTCGAGCGCATCACGATCGAGGAGTCGCGCCAGCCCTTCGATCTGCGTCGTGGGCCGCTCATTCGCGCCAGGTTGCTGCGCCTGGCTCCTGGCGAGCACGTTCTGCTGCTGACGCTGCATCACATCATCTCGGACGGCTGGTCGACGCGGGTGCTGATTCGCGATCTGACCGCCTGCTACGCGGCCTTTGAGCAGGGAGTCGCGCCGCAGCTGCCCACGCTGCCGATCCAGTACGCCGACTACGCGGTCTGGCAGCGCAGCTCGCTGGCCGGTGAGACGCTCGAATCACAGGTGAGCTACTGGCGACGACAGCTGGCCGATCTGCCCCTGCTCGACTTGCCGACCGATTATCCGCGCCCGGCGATCCAGGATTTTCGCGGCACACTCCAGAGCGTGATGCTGCCCCGCAAGCTGACGGCGGCGCTCCGAGAGCTGAGCCAGCGCGAGGGCACGACGCTGTTTATGACGCTGCTGGCGGCGTTTCAAGTGCTGCTCGGTCGCTACAGCGGCCAGACCGACATCGTGGTTGGCGCGCCGATCGCCAACCGCACGCGACCCGAGATCGAGCCGCTGATCGGGTTTTTTGCCAACACGCTGGTCTTGCGCACCGATCTAGCCGCCGCGCCGACGTTTCGCGATCTGCTCGGTCGTGTGCGAGCCGTGGCGCTGGATGCTTATGCTCATCAGGATGTGCCGTTCGAGAAGCTGGTCGAGCTTTTGCAGCCGCCGCGCGATCTCAGCCGTAATCCGTTCTTCGATGTGCTCTTCAACTACATGGACGCCGCGCAGCTGACGCTTGAAGCTCCCGGCCTGACGCTCACGCCGATCCAGACTGAGCTGGGCTCGAAGTTCGCGATGACGCTCTACGTCGACGAGTACGCCGAAGCGATCGGCCTGCGTCTGCTGTACCAGCGCTCGCTCTTTGCTCCCGAGCGGATCGCGCTGCTGCTCGATCACTTTGCGCAGCTGCTGGCCCAGATCGTCGCCGCGCCTGCGCAGCCGCTGGAAGCCTACTCGCTGGTAACGCCGGCCTCGCGCGCGCTGCTGCCTGATCCGACGATCGAACTGCCGGAGCCGCGCTACGAGTTGGCGACGACGCTGTTCAAGAGTTGGGCCGATCGCCTGCCGGAGCAGCCCGCGCTGCGCCAGGACGATCGCAGCCTGACGTATGGCGAGCTGGCGAATCGTGTGGAAGCACTGGCGCGTCAGCTTCTCGCTCGTGGTCTTCAGCGCGGCGATGTCGTCGCCGTGAGTGGGCCGCGCAGCTTCGGCCTGATCGCGTCGATGGTGGCGTCGATGCTCAGCGGCGGCGTGATGCTGACGATCGACCGTAATTTGCCGGCCGGTCGCCAGCGGCTGATGCTCGACGAGGCGCAGGCGCGCTGGCTGCTGTATGTCGGCGAGGAGCGCGCCGAGGATCGCTGGCTGCACGAGCTGGACTCGCCGGCGATCGTGCGCGTGGATGCTCACACTGCCACTGCGGTCGATCCCGTCGCCGCCGCCGCCGCCACGCTGCCAGATCTGACGCCCGCCGACCATGCGTATATCTTTTTTACCTCGGGAACTACCGGCGTGCCGAAGGGCGTGCTCGGCTGGCACAAAGGCTTGAGTCATTTCATCACCTGGCAGCGCGAGACCTTCGCGATCGGTCCCGGCGATCGCTCGGCTCAGCTCACCGGCCTGTCGTTCAACGTGCTGCTGCGCGATGTTTTTACGCCGCTCACCAGCGGCGCGACGCTCTGCCTGCCGCCGCTCGAAAGCTCGTTCGGCCCCGACGATGTGCTGCCGTGGCTGGAGCGCGAGCAGATCACGATCTTGCATACCGTGCCGTCGCTGGCGCAGTCGTGGCTGGCACAGGTGCCGACGGGTGTGTCGCTGCGCGCGCTGCGCTGGGTTTTTTCGGCGGGCGAGCCGCTCACGGAGTCGCTGGTGCGGCGCTGGCGGGCGGCGTTTCCCGAGATGCGCGGCGCGATCGTGCTGCTCTACGGCCAGACCGAGACGACGCTCGCCAAATGCTTCTTCCAGGTTCCGGCCGAGATCCCGCACGGCGTGCAGCCGGTTGGCCGGACGCTCCCGCAGACGCAGGCGCTGGTGCTTGCGCCGAGCGGGCGGCTCTGCGGCATCGGCGAGCCCGGCGAGCTTGCGCTGCGCACGCCCTACCGGACGCTTGGCTACTTCAACGCGCCCGACGAGCAGCGCCGCCGCTTTGTGTCCAACCCGTTTCGCGCCGACGATCGCGACATCGTGTATCTTACTGGCGACCGAGCGCGCTACCGGCGGGATGGCTCGCTAGAGGTGCTGGGCCGCGCCGACGATCAGATCAAAATTCGTGGTATTCGCGTCGAGCCGGCCGAGATCCAATCCTGGATCGCCAGACATCCCGCCGTTCGCGCCGCCGTGGTGCTCGTGCGCGAAGACGAGATCGGCGAGCAGCGGCTGGTGGCGTATGTCGTCGGGGAGAACCTAGAACCTAGAACCCAGAACCAAGCAGACCAGCCTCTAGGTTCTAGGTTCTTAGTTCTAGGTTCTGCCGCTTTGCGGCAATTCCTCCGCGAGCATCTGCCGGAGTATATGATCCCGTCGGCGTTTGTGCTGCTCGACGCGCTCCCGATCACGCCCAACGGCAAAGTCGATCGGCGCGCCTTGCCCGCGCCCGATCTTGCGGCCTCCGAGCGAGCCTTTGTCGCGCCGCGCACGCCGACCGAGCAGACCGTCGCGCGGATATTCGGCGAGATCTTGCAGCGTGAGCAGGTGGGCCTCGACGATCATTTCTTTGAGCTGGGCGGCCACTCGCTGCTGGCCACGCAGGCACTGTCGCGGCTGCGCGAAGCGTTCGGGATCGAGCTGCCGCTGCGCCGCATGTTTGAAACGCCGACCGTCGCCGAGCTGTCTGCGGCGATCGATCAGCTTAAGCAGGCCAGCGCTCCGGCGCGAACTCCCAGGATCGCCAGCCGGTCGCGGGAGCAGCATCGCGGCGTGATCTCGGGGCGGGACGGCGTGACGCTGCCGGAAGCGTTGAAGCGTCACTTGCAGCGCGAAGACTGAGCGGCGGCTGGGGATATGTTCAACCGGTGCTAAAAAGCGCACCCGGATCTTCGCGATCCGGGTGCCTGGCTTATTTCGGGGAAGGCGATCCTGCTGGCACGCTTACATCAGCGGCCATTGGCATCGTAGCCAGCCCTGGTTTTGATCTCCTCTACCTCGTCGCTCTGAGTCAGATGTTGCGCCAGAGCGGTTAGCTCAGCCCAGGAGTGAACAAGGTAGTCAGGCCGGCACAAGGTCTGCACACGCTCCGGCTTAATCCCCCAGGTTACAGCGATCGCGCGCACGCCGGCACGCTGTGCGCACAGCACATCGCTCACGGCATCGCCGACCATCACCGCCGCCTCAGGCGCGCACTGAAGCGCTTCCAGCGCGCACACCATGCCCTCGGGATCGGGCTTGGGCTGGCTCAGCTCGTCCGAGGCGATCACCACGTCGAAGAACTGTTCCAGACCAAAAAATTGGAGCAGATGCAGTGTGCGCTGGCGATCTTTGCCGGTCAGGATCGCCAGCTTGAGTCCCTGCTCCACCGCCCACGTCAGCAAGGTGCGGCTTTCGGGAAAGACTCGGATGCGATCGATATGCTGCTGGCACAGCTCACGGTAGGGCTGCCAGAGGCTATGCGGCAGCCCCAGATGATCCATGATGCGCGGAAACGACTCTCCCATGTGCTCCAGGTAGCGCTCGATCGGCGCCGGCCCGTCGCCAATGTACTGCCGGTAGCAGGTTTCGAACGCAAAGCGCATCAGCGGCTCCGAGTCGATCAGCACGCCATCCAGATCGAAAACAATCGCTTGTACCGGGCGGATGGTTACCTCGATCATCCGGCAACACCTACTGCCCGCTCGGCATGGCTGCGAATCTTGGTGATCGCCGCTGCCAGATCTTCCAGATCCTGCGTGTCGCCCAGCAGCACTCGATGATGCAGCCAGACCACCTGCTCGCCGATCGCCTCTGCTACCGGGCAGGATACATTGCGATAGTCCGGCAGCAGCGGATCGTCTTGCCGCCAGCGTGGCGCGAACATCCGGTCACGGAAGACCGGCGTGCGGTAGATCGGCGGGTAGGCGATGAAGGCCGGCACGCCCTCGGCGATCAGCATGTCCACAAACTGCTGACGATCCAGGCCGTGGAACGCCGCCGCATCGTAGCGGAACATATACATATAGTGGCTGTGCCGGGTGACGCGTGGATCGTGGCCCTGCGGCTCTAGCCCCGGGATCGCGCGCAGCAGCGCGTCCAGCTGGGGCGCGTTCTGCTCCCGCCGCTCGATCTGCTCATCCAATCGCGTAAGCTGGACGCGCAGCACCGCTGCCAGCAGCTCGGGCAGGCGGCAGTTTCCGCCCAGCACATGATGCTGGTAGGTGCGATCCGTCGCCGGACGGCCGCAGCTGCCGAACAAGAAGCAGCGCTCGATAAACGCCGGGTCATCCGAGAGCACCAGCCCGCCTTCGCCCGCCGTCATCAGCTTGCCCGCCTGGAAGCTAAAGATGCCTCCTGCTCCCAGCGCGCCGACGCGCCGGCCGCGCCACTCGGCGCCCTGCGCGTGAGCGGCATCTTCGAGCACCGCCAGGTTGTGACGCTCGGCAATCGCCAGGATCGCATCCATGTCGGCGACATGACCGGCCATATGCACCGGCATGATCGCTTTCGTGCGGGGCGTGATCGCCGCCTCGATCGCCGCCGGATCGATGCAGTAGGTATCCGGCAGCACATCTACGAAGACCGGCACGGCGTTAACGGTGAGCACCGCGCTGGCCGAGGAGATAAAGCTAAAGGCCGGCACGATCACCTCATCGCCGGCGCCGATATTGAGCGCCGAGAGCGCCACCTCGATCGCGTCGGTACCGCTGGTGACTGCGAGGGCGGCCTGGTTGTGGTGATAGGCGGCAAACTCGCGCTCGAAGGCCGTCACTTCCGTGCCGACGATCCGCCACCACTGGCGGCTTTCAATCACGCGCGTGACCGCCGTGATCTCCCGCTCATCATACATCGGCCAGTCGGGAAACGGTTTGCTCTTGGCTGGTGGCCCACCATAGATCGCAAGTTCTTCAGTAATCATACTCTCTCCTTAGTAGGTGCAACATTGCACTATTAAGCTTTTTCCGGCTTTGGAAAAGCTACAACGATGTGCAGGTAGATAGGGGGTGAAGGGACGGATAGGAGTAGAGCTTGGCCCGCATCAGCTCAAGCGATCGCCAGGATCTGCGTGCCGGGTGCGACCGGGGCCAGCGTTCATGGAATTCCTATCGAAAAAACGAACCAAATACGTTCTAACGGTATCCTTACTTGCACTGATCTGTGCTTTGTTTGATCGCTCAACATCGCCAGGCAGGCGACCGATTGTAACATAGTTAAATATTTCATACCAATGCATCTTCACGCTCATGCTGTGATCGTTGCTGCGCTGATGTGGGGATAGCTGCTGGTGCCGGGAACGACTCTCGCACCGGATCTAGGCGGTATATTGATTGATGATTTTTTCATGCTATAGTAAAATTCAGGTTAAGAATACTCCAAAAGACTTCCATAGTCTAGCGTACAACAAACCAGAGGTGGCCAGGATTCTGCGGTCTACATCTCCGTATGGCGGCACGACCAGTAGCCTGGCGGCCAGGAGAACTAACATGATCACGTGGATCGCTGGTCCCCATGGCTAGCCCCAACGATTTCAGTGCGGCAACATTCAGCCAGGATATTGTGCAGCTGACGCTGTCGGCGGGCCAGACCGAGACCAGGCTGGTGCTTGGCCACGGTGTGCTTGACCAGGCCGGAGCTGTGCTCAGCTCATTTCAGGATGCGCGGCTGCTGATTGTCAGCGATACGCAGGTGGCGCAGCTGTACGCCGAGCCGCTCCGGCACACACTGGAGCAGCAGGGTTTTCGCGTCGAGCTGCTGGCTATCCCGGCCGGCGAGTCCGCCAAGACGATTGAGACGCTGATCCAGCTCTACACGCGCTGCCAGCAGCTTCAGGTCGAGCGCCGCGATATGGTTCTTGCGCTCGGCGGCGGCGTGGTGGGCGATGTTGCGGGCATGCTCGCGGCGACCTATCTGCGTGGCCTCAATTTCGTGCAGATCCCGACAACGCTCGTGGCGCAGGTGACGGCCAGTATCGGCGGCAAGGTCGGCGTCAACTTCGGCGCGCAGAAGAATCTGATCGGCACGTTCAATCAGCCTGGTCTGGTGCTGATCGATACCGATACCCTGGCGACGCTTCCCGAGGTCGAGTATCGAGCGGGCCTGGGCGAGCTGGTAACCGTCGGCGTGCTCGGCGCGCCCGACCTGTTTGCCGACCTGGAGGTCAACGGCACGCGACATCTGGAGCAGCTAATTCTGGCGGCGATCCAGTGTAAGAGTGCCATCGTCGCAGCCGATCCCTTCGATCAGCTGGACATTCGCGCCCGGCTCAATCTTGGTCATACCTTCGGCCATGCGCTGGAGCAGCTGAGCGATTTTCGCCTGTCACACGGCCTGGCCGTCGCCATTGGGCTGCATATCGCCAGTCGCCTGGCTGTCGCGATCGGTCTATGCCCGGCCGCGCTCGCCGACCGGATCGAGCAGACATTAGTCGCGCTCAATCTGCCCACGACGATTCCTGGCTACACGCCCGAGCAGATCATCGCGGCGATGCGCGGCGATAAAAAGCAGCAGCATGGTCGTCTGCGCTGGATTTTGCCGCGTGCGCTGGGCCAGGTCGAGATCGTCGATGAGGCGCAGGTGCCGCCGCCGACGCTGCGCGCGGTGCTGCAATCACTGGTGAGGAGCGATGGACGTGAGTCGTAGTTTCGCAGCACAGCCGCCGCTGCGGATCGGGATGATCGGGGCTGGAAAAATCGTTGAGCGGGCTCATCTGCCGCTGCTGTGCGCGATGCCCGACGTGACGGTGGCCGGTGTGTTCGATCCGCAGCTCAGTCGCGCGGAAGCGCTCGCCAGCCAGTTCAACATTCCCCATGCCTGCGCCCACGTCGAACAGCTGCTGGCGCTGGAGCTAGATATTGCGGTGGTGGCCTGCCCCAACTACCTGCACGCGCCGATGAGCATTGCGGCGCTAGAGGCCGGACTACATGTGCTGTGCGAAAAGCCGATGGCGACCAGCAGCGCGGATGCAGCAGCTATGCGCGCGGCAGCGATCCAGGCGAACCGCGAGCTGATGATCGGCTTTCCCAATCGCTTTCGGCCCGAGGTTGTGGGGCTGCGCCAGGCAGTGGAGCGCGGCGAGCTTGGTGCCATCCGCTCAATCCGCTGCGGATGGCTGCGGCGCAGCGGGATTCCGGGCAGCGGCACCTGGTTTACCAACCGGTCGCTCTCCGGCGGTGGCGCGCTGACCGATCTCGGCTCGCATGTGTTGGATCTGGCGCTCTGGATCGCGCAGCCGGGTCCGATCCTCGACGTGAGCTGTACGCTTGACCGCACGGCGGCGGTGACTGCTGAGGGCAGCTGGTACGTACCCTCCAGCAGCGCCGAGATCGGTGTTAACGATGTTGAGATCAGCGCCAGCGGCTTTGTGGTCTGTAGCGGATCGTTCAATCTTTTTGTGGAGACGAGCTGGGCCTGTGCGGTCCCCTTCGATCAGACGTATCTGCATGTGTATGGCACTCGTGGCCTGGCCCGGCTGGAAACGGTCTTTGGCTTTAGCCCGTCGGGGGTGCGACCGGTGCAGCCGCTGCGACTGTGGATCGATGGAAAGCCGATCGAGGAAACGCCGTCGAGCACTCCCGATCTGCTGCAACCCTATCGTGACCAGATTGCGTTTTTCCTTGACAGCGTGCGGCAGCGCCGGAGCTTGCGGCCGGATCTGGATGTCAACGTGGCAACGGTTGAATTGATCCAGGCGTTGTACGGTGCGGCCAGTCAGGCTGAGGAAACATAGAAGGATTGGGCGGGCCGTGCGATCGTATCAGCGCGGCCCTAACGCCCTCATACACCTCGATCAGGATGCTCGGACTCGCCGGGTGCGCAGCGATGAAGTTTGTCAGGATTCAGCACGCAGTAGATCGTACGAATCCGCCCGTCGTGGTCGACATCGAACGAGTAGACGCGGTTCACCTGTCCGGCAACCTCGACGATCAGCCCGCTGCGCCCATTGACCAGCGCCATGCGATGCGTGCGCGCCGCATAGTCTTGCGTTTTGCGCCGCACATTGA
This sequence comes from Herpetosiphonaceae bacterium, assembly GCA_036401895.1. Classification (GTDB taxonomy): domain Bacteria; phylum Chloroflexota; class Chloroflexia; order Chloroflexales; family Kallotenuaceae; genus LB3-1. The sequence continues at coordinate 9,209 of DASWTW010000102.1, forward strand.
CGAAGAAGCGCACGACGCGCTCGGCGCCATAGATCGGATTGCGCGCCGCAAGCACCTTCCCGCCGCCATCACTGTACAAGGTAATATCGGCGACGAATAGATCGAGCAGGCTTTGCATATCGCCGTCTGACGACGCACGCAGGAAGCGCTGCGCCGCCTGGGTTGCTTGTTCGGGAGCGGCAGGAAAGCGCGTGCGGTCCAGCGCGACGTGCTGCCGGGCACGATGGCCGAGCTGCCGGCAGTACGCCGGGTCCGCGTCGAGCATCCCGCCGATCTCGCGGTAGGTGTAGTCGAACACGTCGTGGAGAATCAGCACGGCGCGCTCAAGCGGTGTGAGGCGCTCAAGCAGCAGCAAAAAGGCGAATGACACCGAGTCGGCGTCGTCGAGCACGGCGCCGGGATCGGCTGTGCTGACGACAAGCGGCTCGGGAAGCCACGGCCCGATGTATGTTTCCCGCCGCGCCCGCGCTGATCGCCGCTCGTCGATGCATAAGCGCGTTACGATGGTGAGCAGATACGCTTTGGCGGACTCCACGTGTGCCGATGGTACCTGATGCCAGCGGAGGAACGCTTCCTGGACCACGTCGTCGGCGTCCATGGCGCTGCCGAGCATTCGGTAGGCCAGCGCAAACATGAGTGGCCGGTGCTGATCGAACACCTCGACGTGCGTATCCACTTCGCCGCCAACGCTCATTCGATCGCTCGATGGGGCTGATACACGCCCGGCTGGGAGCGGAACGACACGGACAAGCGGTTCCAGCCATTGATGATCAGAACGGCAAAGGTCAGATCGACGATCTCCACGTCGCTAAAATGTTCGCGAACCTGCGCATACAGGTCATCGCTCACCTGATCTTCAGAGAGGAGCGTGACGGCCTCGGTCCAGGCCAGCGCTGCCCGCTCGCGCTCAGTATAGCCGGGCGACTCGTGCCAGGCATTTAGCAAATAGAGTCGCGCCTCGTCCTCGCCTGCGGCCCGCGCATCTTTCCAATGCATATCGATGCAGAACGCGCAGTGGTTGATCTGTGACGCTCGCAGCTTGACCAGCTCAAGCAGCGACGCTTCAAGGCTGCAATGCTTGAGATACGCGTTCAGGTGCAGCATCCGCTTGTAGGCTTCCGGCGCGAGTGTCGCATATGCAAGGCGTGGTTGCATGGATATCCTCCTCTGATACAGTCTATCGTTGCCAGGATGATCACATCCGTAGCTGTAAGAAAGACGAGATAGGTACCCTGAAGTGTGACAGATCAAACGTGCGCGCTGTCAAATCGTGACCATTCCAGCACCATCGCGCGCTGCGCTTCGGTTGCCGGCGATGGACGCTGGCGATCGGGCGTGGGTAAGCGCAGGTGAGCGAGCCGATCCAGCGCTACCGTCCCAGCCAGGCCATGCCGTACCAGGTAGCAGCCAATCACGGTGCCGGTCCGGCCAATTCCGCCGCGACAGTGAACATAGACGCACTGCTCGCGGGCCAGGGCAGCGTCGATCGTATGGAGAGTGGCGCGCATGGCGTCGGGTGTCGGCACATCCTGATCCCGGATTGGCATCGCGACATGGGTGATCGCAGTGTCGGGCGCGACCAGCGGCAGCAGCGTGGCGTAGGACGGAACACCGTCCTCGCCTGGCTCGGTCAGGTCGACGAACAGCGTTACCCCTGCGGCAAGCAAGCGCCGCAGCTTGCGGGTCGCCACCGCGCGGTCCACGGCTCCCGGCGACTCACCGGCGAGCAGACGGCCAGGCAGCACCCAGTAGGAGCCAGGCATCGGGCGGCGCAGCGCATCGAGATCAGCGCCCAGCGAGTCGATCATCAAGTTGCTCTCCATGTTGTGTCATATCCTGTCACACGGCCATGCGACAATGAGGCTACCACAAGAACCCAGCGATCACAAGGAGGTAGCTATGTGGCGACACGGCGATGTATTGATTGCGGCGATTTCCAAAATGCCGGCTGACGCGAAGCCACGGCCCGGCACGATCCTGGCCTACGGCGAGATCACAGGCCATAGCCACCGCCTTCAGAATCCAGAGAGCGCCGAGCTTTGGGAGGCCGGCGGCCGATTATTTCTGCGCATCCTGTCTGAGTCGGCGACGGTTGTCCACGAGGAGCACAAACCGATCACGCTGCCGCGCGGCACCTATCGCGTCTGGATGCAGCGGGAATACACACCGGCCGAGATCCGAACGGTGGTGGACTAATGCGCTGGCCGTTTGCTGTATCATCGAACACTGTGTCTGAGCTGTCGCCAATGTCGGCGCAGGACGCCAGGAAGCGTATCTTGAAAGGCAACGCGCCACGTGGCCTGCATGTGCGCGGTCATCTTAATCTCGCCGACTGCCGCGATCTCCTGACGCTGCCGCGCGGACTGAGCGCTACCAGCATCGACCTCAGCGGCAGCGTCAATCTTCGCGAGTTGCCGCACGACCTGACTGTCGGGCGTTTGAATGTGAACGGCTGCTCTCGTCTGCGCGATCTGCCCGACGGACTGCGCTGCTTTGAGCTGAGCGCATGCAACACGCGGCTGCGCACGCTACCGTCCTCGCTCCAGGTCACCAATCGACTCGATCTCAGCGGCTGCACCGAGCTTATGTCGCTGCCGGATAATCTCAAGGTCGGCACGCTGGTGCTGCGTGAATGTGTCAGTCTGCTGGCGCTGCCCGAAGGTCTTGATACGCATTTCCTCGATATTTCGGGCTGTACCCGGCTTACAGCCTGGCCGCGCCGCGCGTGTGTGCGCATCGGGCGGCTGAATGCCCGTGGCTGTACCCGGCTTGCATCGCTGCCGCCCTGGCTGACGCATGTGGCGCAGCTTGACATCAGCGGATGCAGCAATCTTCAGCGCCTGCCTGAAACATTGGTCGTCAGCTCGTGGATCGACGTGGCGCATACCGGCCTCACCGAGCTGCCGCCGCAGCTTCAGTCGGTGCCACTGCGCTGGCGCGGCGTGCCGATCACGCCACGGATCGCATTCGAGGCCGAGACGCTTACCGCCGACGAGGTGCTGGCCCAGCCCAATGCCGAGCTGCGGCGGGTGCTTCTGGAGCGCCTGGGCTATGGCGCGTTTCTGGCGACGGCTCAGGCGATCACCCTGGATCAGGACGAAGATCCGGGCGGCGAGCGCCGGCTGCTGAAAGTTCCGCTCAAGGGCGATGAAGATCTGGTCTGTGTCGCGGTCTACTGTCCGTCGACCGGCCGCCAGTATTTGATTCGCGTCCCACCGACCATGCGCAGCTGCCGCCAGGCCGTCGCCTGGATCGCGGGCTTCGACAATCCCGACGATTATCAGCCCTTGGTTGAAACGTGAGGTGATTCCTCATGCAGCCACAGCGGCGTGGCCGGAATCCGCTCCAGCACCCCGGCGCCAAACACCTCATACAGCTTGAGATGATCCAGGTGGACATAACCGATATGACAGCCACACGTGGCATTGCTACAGGGTCGCGGCTGTAACGCCAACGCCCAATCCGGCTCGTACAGGTTGCCGATCGGCGTTTTCACAAAATGACAGCGCCGCATCGTGCCGTCACCATCCACCGAGATCACGGACTCGCCGGTGCGACATGCGCGGCCCGCAGAAGGATGGCGGACGGCGTTGATCGGAAAAAGCGGATCGATCGCCGTGAGCTGCGCCAGATCGTCGGCGGTGTAGTAATCGTCCTGCCGTTTGTAGGCGTTGATCCAGAGGTACACATGCGCAGGAAGCTCAGCGCGCAGCGCCGCGATCTCCTCGGTATGCTCGGTCAGCCCCACCACGCCAACGCTGAAGCGAACACCGCGGCGGTCTAGCTCTGCGCATCTGGCGAGGAAACGCGCGCGCGTAGTCTGCGACGGATGGTAGGTGGCCCAGATGCCCAGGCGCGCTTTGTCGCACTCCTCAACCCAATCGAGTCGGCACGAAAGGTTGGTCTGGATCGCGACTCTTGTCACGTGCGCAAGCCGGGTGAGCGTCGCGATCGCCTGCTGGTAGCGTTTGCGGATCAGCGCCTCGCCCCAGGGTGTGAAAAATACGCCGATCTGATGATCGTGCTGGGCGGCAACCCAGACCACAAACCGCTCAAGGGCGGCCCGATCCTGCTCGTGCTCGGCGGCGGTCTCGCGGTGCTTGGCGAATGGGCAGTAGACGCAGGCGTAGTTGCAGCTCGACAGCGGGCCACGGTACAGAATCGACAGGTTCATCGCAGCTCAAACTCCTTGATCCGATCGCTGACCCTGGCGGCGTAGAGCCACGGGCCGATCGTGTCGGATCGCTCCAGACCGGCCGCCGTGAGCCGGATCACCGTCTCGCTCACGGTGGCAAGGCCGTGCTCCGGCAGCTCGCTAAGCTCCGGGAAGTCGGCCAGCGCTTCAGTGCCGAAACGGGCGCGGTAATCGGCCGGCGACAATCCTGTTACCTGGAGCAAGGACTGGATCAGATAGCGGCGGCGCTGATCCTCCAGATCCAGCCACGTGCCGTAGTCTGCTACATCAAATGCCGCCGCTGGCCGCGCGATGTAATCGTGCAGAATCGCGCGCACGCCGCTAGCACCAACCGCGTACTCGCTGGAATAGTGCAGGGCACGGGTGTAGGATCGCGCGCCGCAGCCCAGCCCGACCATTCCGTCATTCTGGCAACAGTAGACCGGCCCGTCCTCGGCCGGCGCGTGGGGAGCGCGAAACATTCGCATCGAGATCTGCCTATAGCCGGCGTCTTGCAGCAGCGCGCGTCCTGCCCGATAACAGGCCAGGCGCTGCTCGTCCCAATCGTCGTCGGGCTCGGCAGCGGAACGACGGCCCAGACCGGTCAGCGGTCGAATATAGAGTGGATACAGGTACAGCTCTTCCGGCGCGAAGCGCAGCGCAGCCTCCAGCGTCGCGATCCAGCTGGCCACGGTTTGTTCCGGCCCGCCGTAGATCAGGTCGATGTTTAGCGTCCCAAAGCCCACCGCCCGAATCTGATCCAGTGCCTGCGCGACCACCGTCGCCTGCTGTGGCCGTCCAATCGCTTTGACCTCGGCGTCGGCAAAGCTCTGCACGCCGATGCTGATGCGATCGACGCCGCGCTGCCGCAGCACACGCAGGCGATCGAGAGTGGCGGTTGCGGGCGATGTTTCCACCGAGACCGGAATGCGAGTCGGATCGACCGCATAGATCTGCTCGGCAATGTCGAATAGCCGGTGCAGCTCGGCGGGATCGAGAAACGTTGGTGTGCCGCCGCCGATCGCCAGCCGGGCAAAGGCGGCCGGGCCCAGCGCGGCGCGTACCTGGCGGGCCTGTCGCTCAAGCGCGTCGAGGTACTGCGACGACAGGCTTCTGCCAGGATCGACCGTTGTGAACAGGTTGCAGAAGCCGCAGCGCATCTCGCAGAACGGCACATGCAGGTAGAGAAAGAGCGCGTCGCGGGGCTCGGCCTGCCATACGTCGCGCAGCGGCACGGGCGGCTCAAGCGGCCGGTAGGCTTGCTTATGCGGGTACGAGTAAGCATACGCCAGATAGGGCGTGGCGCGCAGCAGATGGGCTAGCTCAGTCATACTGCGATCTCCGGGAGCAGAAATTCCGCGTATGGAACAGTCCAGACGACGGGATGCGCCAGCCGGTGGCCGGTGTAGCCGTCATCGCCATAGGCCGTGCCATGGTCGGAGCAAAGAATCGCCAGCGTCGGGCCACGGCGTTGCAGCGCCGCAAACAGGTCTGGCAGCTGACGGTCGACATACGCGAGCGCGGCGGTCTGCGTCGCCGCCGAGTCCTGTTCCGCGCCGGGCAGAAAGATACAGTTTGGCTGATGCAGCGCCGATACGTTTACAAACAGAAAGACGCGGCGCTCGCGCGGGAGGCGCTGAAGGATCGCGACCGCAAGCTGAACTTGATGCCGCGTCGAGTCAGGATCGGTAACGCCAAGCTCGGGCGACCAGTGACTTTCGGCGAACAGGCCGGGCAGGACGCTGCTTAGCGCATTCTGCTTGTTGAAGAAGCCCACGCCGCCGATGCAGACCGTATGGTAGCCCTGCGCCGCGAGGCCATGCACCAGATCCGGCGCGTCGAAAACGAATGTTTGCGCGCTGATCGTCTCGCTGCCGGCAAAGCGCATCGCAAACAGACGTGGATGCGGGCCAGGCGCTGCGGGCGTGGGAAGAAAGGCGGCAAAAAACGCGTGGTGGGCGGCGTAGGTAAAGCTGCCGGGCGAGTGGCGCAGCTCCCAGGCTCGATTCGGCAGCACCTCTGCCAGATGCGGCGTGAGCCCGGCCGCCAGCGCATCGCGGGCCACGTCGTAGCGCAGCGTGTCAAGAGTGACAAACAAAATGCTATGCGTGCCGACCAGGGCTTGAGCGTTGATCATAAGCTTTCGTGACATGCCAGCGCTCAAGCGCTGCCAGAATCTCGGCGGTGTAGGTGTCCTGTCCCTCGTCCAGCACGCCTGGTAGGAGATCGCCGAATGCGTTTACTTCGAGAATCGCGTGTTGCCGATAATCTGTATTAATTAACAAATCGACACCAGCATACAGGTTCGGGCCGAGCGCAGCAACCGTACGTGTGCAGGTATCCATCGCGGCATTCCAGGCCGCATCACCCATACGACTGCGCACAGCGGCCACGTCTCCGCGCTCGTTCAGCAGGTGCAGATTGGTCATCGGGCCGCGACTCAGCCGCACCACCACGTGCCGAGCCCGCCCGTTGATCACGACCACGCGCAGATCGAATCTGCGGTCGGCAATGCCTGCCTTGGGTAGCCACTGCTCCACATGGACGTGCTCCCGACACAGGGCGTCTATCAGCGTCTGAATATCACGCGGGTCGCGGTACGCGCGCAGACGCCGAGAATTATACAGCCGAAGCTCGCCGCGCTCATGGACCATTTCAACCGTGGTCAGCGCCAGCTGCCGATCTCCGCTGACCTGATACGCTACCACGCCGGCGGCGCTTGAGCCATGCGCGAGTTTAACGAACACCCGTGAGCAGCGCTCTTGGCGCATCGCCTCACGCAGCGTCTCGAAGTTATCGGGCGAGCCCAGCGCGCGGGGAACCGGAATCCCGCATTGATTGAGCCGCGCGTGGCATGCGGGCTTATCGAACATCAGCGCGATCGCCGGAAGGTCATTCATCCGATAGTGGGGCGGGCACGCGGCAAGCTGGCGATCGATCTCCTCAAGCGTAGCGCGTAGTCCCAGATACCACTGGCGAACATAATGTAGCCGTCCGCGCTCGATCGGGAGTCGCAGCGCGTCATGCGCTGCAATCCTATTCAGCCCCGGCACATCGGCGATCCCGGCTCCCACGGCGATCAGCTGATTCTGGATCGTCGGATCTTTCCCGGGCGACTCGACCCGCACGATTGCCCCCGCAGCCAGATGCTCGCGCAGAGCAGCGCGGCCCTCGATGATCGCGGTGTACGGAACGATTTGAGCTGGCGGCAGGCGCAGCTCGTGGAGCGCCGCCTGAAACAGGTCGACGCGCCGGTCGCCGGGCGTGCCGATCACCACAAACGGCGGCGCGGTAGCTTGAAGCGGCTCACTCGGTAACGGCCGCATAGCGATAGCTCTCGCCGTCATCCTCATCTTCCACCTGTGGATCGCTCGCGTCGACGGTGATACCCAGCGACTCAAGGCGCGCGACCATTTCCGGCGAGCAGTAGTGGTGGTGAATATCCAGCTTTTCGAGTCGGGCGACGGCAGGGCTAGCCAGCAGTGCGGCTGCGCCCTTATCACCTAGCGTCCCCAGCGATAGATCGAGGACACGAATCCGCTCCAGGATTGGCGCGGTAGCTACCGCAGCCGCAATCGCATCGGCCTGCTCGCTGTCACACAGACCAAGCGTCACCAGCTGCGGAAAGCGGCTACCTTCCAGGAGCGGCTGAAGATCCGCCAGTGTTGCATCGCCGCCGTACTCTGCCACTCCAAGCCATAGCTCAAGATGCTCAAGGCTAGGAAGCTCAGCCGCCGCGATCTCGCGCACAACACCGGCCGGCAGACCTCCGCTCTGGAGAATCAGTGAGCGCAGCCGATCGTGACGCAGCCTGCCGAGCCGTAGATCGTTGCCACCACGGACTGTGAGGTGCTCAAGCGCCGGATACGCATCGAAGAGCGGCGAGATGTCACTCTGGTTAATCCACGAGATCTCGGACTCTTCACTAATAATATCGCCCAGAAAGAGCGCGCGTAGATTGGGCAGCGACTGGTGCGCATTCACCAGCGCCTCAACCACACTGGCCGAGGTGTCTTCACTGTAGCCGCTCACAAACCAGGGGCCAATGACCAGGCCGGGAACGGTTGCGGCGGCGGGATCGTTCAGCAAGGCAGCGAACAGATCTATCCAGCGCTGTCCTTCCTTGTAAGCTTCGTACGACAGGCTCAAGCGCGGAATGGTGGTTGCCGAGAGCGCCGTACCGGGCTCCCAGTCGATCACTGGCAGCCCGGCAAACTGTGTGACATGTTCACCAATCGTCATAGGCTTTTGGCTCCTTTGACCACGACGCCGCAAGCATAGCTGGAAGCACTGACGCCTGTCAACTCGCCAATCACGCGCCGCACCTTGCGCGTCCAAGCCCCTCGACGATTTCGTTAATGATCAATCACGCATCACGATCTGCCGCCCATAAATGCTCCGCCAGAGCTGCCGTGATCGGCTGCTGCGTGCGCTCCTCGATGAAGAGCCATTGGCCTGCCGGATTCACCTCTAGAAATACGTACTCGCCATCTGGAGTCAGGCGCATGTCGATCGCGCCGTAGACAATACCAAGCGCGGCCATGAGCGCCCGCAGCTGCGCGACGACCGCGTCGGGCAAGGTGTGAGTGCGGATCGTCGCCTGGTGCATCGTCATGCGGAAGTCTACCCGGTAATCTGTCTCGCCTGAGTGGATCTCCGCCGCAAAGATCGCATCGCCGATGACCGTGATGCGCAGGTCGATGTCGGCGCGGATATGCTCCTGGAAAATCACCGGCGCGAAGCGCACCGCGTCGAGATGACCACGCTCCTCTGGCCTGAGCAGCCGCGTTTCACGCCAGGCGCGCTCCGTGGCCGAGAAGGCCTTATAGATCGTGCCGGCTGATCCTTCGGCTTCGATGAACGCGGCCACCCGTTCGGGATCGTTGCTGATCAGCGTTCGTGGCACTCTGAGCCCCAGCCCCGATGCGATCTTCAGCTGGTAGGCTTTGCGGGCCGCGACCTCGTCGCGCTCAGGGTTGTTGATCCAGTATGCGTCGAGACAGGCCCACAGCCCCATGATCGCTGCGTGGCACTCGCTATAGGCAAAGCTGCGGTCCTCGCCGCTTACCAGATCGGCGGCTATGTCAAACGGTTGTGGTCGTCGCCACCAGACGACACGAGTGGTAGACAGATCGTAGCGCGAGCCGTCGACGGCTGCCGAGATCGACGAAGGGCTGCCACTCGCATGCGTAATATCGAGCCGGATCTCCTGCGGGAAGCGGGCTGTGTCGAAGAGCAGCGTATCGGCTCCCAGGCGCGCGAGATAGCTGAGCACCGTAGTCGCATGACTGTCGGCAAGGTGTGAGATAAGCAGAATCATGTCAGGTTACACAGGTTGAACGTTGGCTTCGTCACGTTATCTCCCGCCCAGGCTTCCACCTGCCGCCACATATTCCGCGAGCAGCTGGCGGTATTCAGCATCGAGCTGAGCCAGCTCGGCCTCGGCGGCGGCCATTGCCTGCTCGATCTGGCTCAGCGCAGCCTCGATCTGTTCCAGCGCT
>DASWTW010000103.1:0-17967 GCA_036401895.1 Herpetosiphonaceae bacterium
CCAGGAGATTTTTTCGGCCTGGACCACCGGCGGCACGCTGGTGCTGGTCTCGGAAGAGCTGCGCCGCGACGCGCCCAACTTGCTGCGCGAGCTGGACCATGCGCAGGTCGAGCGGATCTTCTTGCCCTTCGTGGCGCTGCAACATCTGGCCGAGCAGGCCGAGGGCGCGGCCGGTCTGGCGCACATGCGTGAGATCGTGACCGCCGGCGAGCAGCTTCAGATCACGCCTGCGCTGGCGCGCTGGCTGGCGCACAAGCCCGAGTGTACGCTGCACAACCACTACGGCCCAACCGAAAGCCATGTCGTCACGGCCTGGACGCTGGCCGGATCGCCCGAGACGTGGCCCGCGCTGCCGCCGATCGGTACGCCGGTCGCCAACGCCACGATCTGGCTGCTGAGCCGCTCCGGCCAGCCTGTGCCGATCGGCGTGACAGGCGAGATCCACATCGGCGGCGACGCGCTGTCGCGTGGCTACCTCGATCGGCCGGAGCTAACCGCCGAGCGCTTTGTGCCGGATGGCGTCAGCGGCGCGCACGGAGCGCGGCTGTATCGCACCGGCGACGTGGGCCGCTACCGCACGGACGGCGCGATCGAGTACATCGGCCGCACCGACGCGCAGGTCAAAGTGCGTGGCTACCGCATCGAAGTCGGCGAGATCGAGGCCGTCTTGAGCCAGCATCCAGCCGTCGTCGAGGCCGCCGTCGTGGCGCGTGAAGACACGCCGGGACAAAAACGACTCGTCGCGTACGTCGTCGAGAACAAAGAACAAAGAACAAAGAACAAAGAACAAACAGACGGCACAGATCCAACCCTTCCCCCCTCGCCTGCGGCGGTGGGAGAGGGGGGCGAGGGCCTGTCCTCCTCTCAGCTTCGCCTGTTCTTGCAGTCACGGCTGCCCGAGTACATGGTCCCAACTAGCTTTGTGTTCCTGGATCGGCTGCCGGTGACGCCGAGCGGCAAGATCAATCGCCGCGCGCTGCCGGCGCCGGACGAGCTGCGGCCTGAGCTGGCCGACGCCTTTGTCGCGCCGCGCACGCCGATCGAGGAGATGCTGGCGCAGATCTGGGCCGAGGTGCTGCGCGTGGATCGCGTCGGCGCTCACGATAGCTTTTTCGAGCTGGGCGGCCACTCGCTCATGGCGACGCAGGTGATCTCGCGGGTGCGCGAGGTTTGCCAGGTCGAGCTGCCGCTGCGCGCGCTCTTTGAAGCGCCGACGGTCGCCGGGCTGGCCGAGCGTGTTGCTAATGCTGCGCTCCATGCGCCTGAGCTGGCCGCGCCGCCGATCGTGCCGGTTGCCCGTGATGGCGCGCTGCCGCTGTCGTTCGCCCAGCAGCGCCTGTGGTTCTTCGACCAGCTTCAGCCCGAGAGCGCGGCCTACAACATCTCGAACGCGCTGCACTTCGAGGGCGAGCTTGACGTAATGGCGCTTGAGCAAAGCCTGAATGAGATCGTGCGCCGCCACGACGCGCTGCGGACGGTCTTTGCTGTCGGCGGCGATCTCGGCCAGCCGGTCCAGATCATCCTGCCCCATGAGCCGCTTGAGCTGGTGCAGATCGGCCTGGATTTCTTGCCCGAAGACGAGCGCTTCGCCGAGGCCGTGCAGATGGCCGTCGAGGAGGCCGAGCGGCCCTTCGATCTTCAGAGCGGGCCGCTGCTGCGCGCCACGCTGCTGCATCTCGGGCCGAGCGAGCATGTACTGCTGCTGAACATGCATCACATCGTCAGCGACGGCTGGTCGATGGGCGTGTTCATGCGCGAGATGACGGCGCTCTACAACGCCTTCGCCGCCGGCAAAAGCAGCCCGCTGCCTGAGCTGCCGATCCAGTATATCGACTACGCCGTCTGGCAGCGCGACTGGCTTCAGGGCGACGTGCTGGCCGCGCAGCTCGACTACTGGAAGCAGCAGCTGGCCAGCGTGCCCTCGCTCCAAATGCCGACCGATTATCCACGGCCGGCGGTCGCCACGCTCAGCGGCGCGGTGCAGGAGTTCGCGCTGCCCAGGTCGCTGGGCGAGCAGCTGACCGCGCTGAGCCGCCGCGAAGGCGCGACGCTGTTCATGACGCTGCTGACCGCCTGGCAGGTCTTGCTCGCACGCTACAGCGGCCAGGACGACATCGCCGTCGGTACGCCGATCGCCAATCGCACGCGCGGCGAGGTCGAAAGCCTGATCGGCTACTTCATCAACACGCTGGTGCTGCGGACGGATCTCACGGGCGCGACGACCTTCCGCGAGGCGCTTCAGCGCGTGCGGGCGACAGCGCTCGGCGCGTATGCGCATCAAGATCTGCCCTTTGAGCAGATCGTGGATGCCGTGCAGCCGGAGCGCGACCTGAGCCGCCACGCGATCTTCCAGGTGATGTTCGTGCTCCAGAACGCGCCGATGGACCCGATCGAGGTGCCCGGCCTGCGCTTCAAGCCGCTGGCGATCGCTCGCTCCACGACGCGCTTCGATCTGACGCTGACCATGGCCGAAAGTCCTGGCGGCCTGACCGGCGTAATGGAGTACAGTACCGATCTCTTCTCCGCCGAGACAATCAGCCGCCTGATCGGCCACTTCCAGACGCTGCTGACCGAGATCGCCGCGCAGCCTGCCGAGCCGCTGGCCAGGCTGTCGCTGCTGACGCCGGCCGAGGAGCGCCAGATTCTGGTCGACTGGAACGCCACAACGGTCGAGTATCCGCAGGATGCCTGCATTCACACGCTGTTCGCCGAGCAGGCCGCGCGCACGCCCGACGCAATCGCGGTGAGCTTCGAGGGCGCGGATCTGAGCTACGCCGAGCTGGACGCGCGCTCGAATCAGCTGGCGCGCTACCTGCAAGCGCTGGGCGTCGGCGCCGACACGCGCGTCGGCGTGTTCATGGAGCGCTCGCCGGATCTCCTTGTCGGGCTGCTGGGCATTCTCAATGCCGGAGGCGCGTATCTGCCGCTCGATCCCAGCTATCCCGCCGACCGGCGGAGCTTTATGGTTGCGGACTCGGCAGCTCCGGTGCTGCTGACGCAGCGCAATCTGCTGCTCGATCTGCACCCAGAGGGTACCCGGCACCAGGCGCAGGTCGTCTGCGTCGACGCCGATTGGCCGCAGATCGACCGACTGAGCGCCGCGCCTGTCGCCAGTGCTGCCGGGCCGGATCATCTGGCGTATGTGATCTACACCTCGGGCTCGACCGGCAAGCCCAAGGGCGTGATGGTGCCGCATCGCGGCGTGGTCAACTTCTTTGTCGGCATGGACCGACGCATCGGCGATGAGCAGCCCGGCGCGTGGCTGGCCGTCACCAGCATCTCGTTCGACATCTCGGTGCTTGAGCTGTTCTGGACGCTCACGCGCGGCTTCCGCGTCGTCGTGCAGCGCGAGGCCGACTACAGCTCGGCCGCCAGCAGCGCCAACGCCAGCAAGCCGATCGAGTTCAGCCTGTTCTACTTCGCCAGCGACGATCGCGCCGATGTGCGCACCAAGTACCGGCTGCTGATGGAGGGCGCGAAGTTCGCCGACCGCAGCGGCTTCACAGCGGTCTGGACGCCTGAGCGCCACTTCCACGAGTTCGGCGGCCTGTATCCCAATCCCTCGGTTACCAGCGCGGCGATCGCAGCGATCACCGAGCGCGTGCAGATCCGTGCCGGCAGTGTCGTGCTGCCGCTGCACAATCCGATCCGCGTGGCCGAAGAGTGGGCCGTCGTCGACAATATGTCCAACGGACGCGTCGGCATCTCGTTTGCCTCGGGCTGGCACGCCGACGACTTCGTCTTCGCGCCGGAGCACTTCAAGACGCGCAAAAAGACGATGCTGGATCAGATCGAGACCGTGCGCCAGCTGTGGCGCGGCGAGGCGCTGCCCTTCACCGGCGGCGCCGGGAATCAGGTCGACATCCGCATCTCGCCGCGTCCGGTGCAGCCCGAGCTGCCGATCTGGCTGACCGCCTCGGGAGCGCCCGAAACCTTCAAGACGGCGGGAGCGCTCGGCATCGGCGTGCTGACCCACCTGCTGGGCCAGTCGACTGAGCAGCTGGCCGAGAAGATCGCGCTCTACCGCGAGGCCTGGCGCGAGGCCGGGCACGCGGGCGACGGCCATGTCACGCTGATGCTGCACACCTTTGTCGGCAAAGACATGCAGGCCGTGCGTGAGATTGTGCGCGAGCCGTTCACCAACTACCTGCGCACCTCGCTGGATCTGATCAATAACCTGGGCCGCAGCATGGGCCGTGATCCCAACGCCGAAGATTTTTCGGCCGACGACATGGCCGCGCTGCTTGAGCACGCCTTTGATCGCTACTTCGAGACCAGCAGCTTGATGGGCACGCCCGAGCACTGCCTTCAGACCGTCGATCGGCTCAAGGGCATCGGCGTGGACGAGGTCGCCTGCTTGATCGACTTTGGCGTCGAGGCGCAGGCGGTGCTCGACAGCCTGGACTACCTGACGCTGCTGAAAGAGCGCAGCAATCGCTATGCGCAGGCCGTCGAGGACTACTCGGTGCTGGCGCAGCTCAGCCGCTACGGCATCTCGCACTTGCAGTGTACGCCGTCGATGGCCAACATGCTGCTGCTCGATCCGCAGGCGCTCACGGCGATGCTGTCGCTGCGCAAGCTGATGCTGGGCGGCGAGGCGCTGCCGATCGCGCTGGCCGAGCAGCTGACACAGGCGCTGCCCGCCGAGCTGCACAACATGTACGGCCCGACCGAAACCACGATCTGGTCGACTACCGAGCAGATCCAGCGCGGAAGCACGTCGATCACGATCGGCCGGCCGATCGCCAACACCGAGATCTATATTCTCGATCGCTACATGCAGCCGGCGCCGGTCGGCATTCCCGGCGATCTGCTGATCGGCGGCGACGGCCTGGTGCGCGGCTATCTCAACCGGCCGGAGCTGACGGCCGAGCGCTTCGTGCCGCATCCGTTCAGCGTGGTACCCGGCCAGCGGCTGTACAAGACCGGCGACCTGGCGCGCTACCGCTCGGACGGCACGATCGAGTATCTCGGTCGCGTCGATACGCAGGTCAAGATCCGGGGCTACCGCATCGAGGTCAGCGAGATCGAGGCCGTGCTCGGGGAGCATCCCGAGGTTCGCGAGGCGGTTGTCGTGGCGCGCGACGATGCGGCCGATCCAACATCCAAGCGGCTGGTTGCGTATGTTGTGCCGCAAAACGCCATGCCCGGCATGAACGAGCTGCGCGAGTTCCTTGGGCAGCGGCTGCCGGCCTACATGGTCCCGGCGGTGATCCTGGCGCTTGATGCGCTGCCGCTGACGCCCAACGGCAAAGTCGATCGCAAGGCGCTGCCCACGCCGGATCAGCTGCGACCGGATCTTGAGACGGCCTTTGTCGCGCCGCAGACGCCGGTCGAGCAGCTGCTGGCCAACATCTGGGCCGATGTGCTGCATGTCGGCGAGGTCGGCGTGACCGATAACTTCTTTAGCCTGGGCGGCAACTCGCTGCTGGCTACGCTGCTGGTCTCGCGTATGCGCGAAGCGTTCCAGGTCGATCTGCCGGTGCGCACGCTCTTTGAAGCGCCGACGATCGCCGGGCTGTTGCAGCGCATCTTGCAGGCACGCACCGCCGATGCCTCGCTGCTGCCGCCGCCGATCGTGCCGGTGCCGCGTGACGGCGCGCTGCCGCTCTCGTTCGCCCAGCAGCGGCTGTGGTTTATTAACCGCTTGCAGCCGGATAACCCGGCCTACAACGAGCCGACCGCGATCCGTGTCAGCGGGCCGTTCAATCTGACCGCGCTTGAGCGCACGATCGCGACGATCGTCGGGCGGCACGAGGCGCTGCGCACGACCTTCACGATCCAGAAGGGCGAGCCGGTGCAGATCATTCATCCGCTGACGGATCTGCCGCTGGAGGTGATCGATCTGCAACACGTGCCCGAGGCTGAGCGCGACGACGAGGCGCGGCGCATCTCCCGCGAGCAGACGCATCATCTTTTCGATCTGGAGCGCGGCCCGCTCTTCCGCGTGACGCTGCTGCGACTGTCGCCTGAGGATCATGTGATCCTGCTGCTGCTGCACCACATCATCAGCGACGGCTGGTCGAACAGCGTGATCATTCAGGAGCTGAAAACCCTGTACAACGCCGAGGTCAAGGGCGAGCCGGTGACGCTGCCCGAGCTGACGGTGCAGTACGCCGACTATGCGCTCTGGCAGCGCGACTGGCTCAAGGGCGAGGTCATGGAGTCGCATCTGAGCTACTGGAAACAGCAGCTCGCCGGTGTCACGCCGCTGAATCTGCCGGCCGACCATCCACGGCCGTCGATCGCCTCGTTCGAGGGCGCTGTCGAGCCGTTCGCGCTGCCGGTGGAGCTGCGCGATGCGCTCAACACGATCAGCCGCCGCGAAGGCGTGACGCTCTTCATGACGATGCTGGCCTCGTTCCAGATGCTGCTCAGCCGCTACAGCGGACAGGACGACATCGCGGTGGGCACGCCGATCGCCGGACGCAACATGCGCGAAACCGAGACGATGCTTGGCTTCTTCATCAACACGCTGGTGCTGCGCACCGACCTGAGCGGCAATCCGTCGTTCCGCCAGGTGCTGGCCCGTGTGCGCGAGGTGGCGCTGGGCGCGTACACGCATCAAGATCTGCCCTTCGAGCAGGTTGTGGATGCCGTGCAGCCGGAGCGCGACATGAGCCGCCAGCCGCTGTTCCAGGTGATCTTCGCGCTGCAAAACGCGCCGGCCGCGCAGCTTGAGCTGGAAGAGCTGACGATCAGCCCGATCGCGATCGAGCACACCACAACCAAGTTCGACCTCGATCTGAGCCTGGTCGAAACGCCGCAGGGCATCTTCGGCTCGCTCCACTACAGCACGGATCTGTTCGAGGTTTCGACGATCCGCCGCATGTTGCAGCACTTCGCTACGCTGCTCCACGGCATCGCCGCCGATCCGGATCAGCGTCTGTCCGCGCTGCCGATGCTGGCCGCCGATGAGCGCCAGAAGTTGCTGACCGCCTGGAATCCAGCCGCGACCGAGTATCCGCGCGAGCGCTGCGTCCATTCGATCGTCGCCGAGCATGCCGCGCGCACGCCTGACGCGATCGCGGTGCAGATGCCCGACGAGCAGGCGACCTACGCCGAGCTGAATACGCGGGCCAATCAGCTGGCGCATCAGCTTCAGGCGCTGGGCGTGAGCACCGGAACGCCGGTCGCGATCTGCCTGGACCGTTCGCTGGCGTTTGTGGTCGGTGTACTGGCGATTCTCAAGGCCGGCGGTGCGTACGTTCCGCTCGATCCGAGCTATCCCGCCGAGCGCTTGCAGTTTATGCTGGCCGACACGGCCGCGCCGGTCCTGATCACCACGGCCGAGCTGGCCGAGCTGCTGCCGACGCACGCCGCACAGATCGTGCGCATTGACGCCGACGCGGCTACGCTAGCTTCCCGGCCGACCAGCGATCCGATCAGCGACGTGACAGCCGAGCATCTGGCGTATCTGATCTACACCTCGGGCTCGACCGGACAGCCCAAGGGCATCGGCATTCCCCACCGCGCGATCACGCGGCTGGTCTGCAACACGAACTATGTGCAGTTCACCGCCGACGATCGCATCGGCATGGTCTCGAATGTTTCGTTCGACGCCGCGACGATGGAGCTGTGGGGCTCGCTGCTCAACGGTGGCCGTATGGTCGGCGTGCCGCGCGAGGTGGTGCTGTCGCCGCAGGCGTTTGCGGACTACATCCGCGAGCAGCGCATCGACACGATGTTCTTGACGGCGGCGCTCTTCAATCAGATGGCGCGCGATGTGCCGGATGCGTTCGCCACCATGCGCGATCTGCTGGTCGGCGGCGAGGCGCTGGATGCGCGCTCGATCGCGACGGTGCTGGCGGCAGGCGGTCCGCGCCGCTTGCTCAACGGCTACGGCCCCACCGAAAGCACTACCTTCGCGGCGACCTACGAGATCCGCGAGGTGCCGCCGGGCGCGACCAACATTCCGATCGGCTATCCGCTGGCGAATACGCAGCTGTATGTGCTGGACGCCGCGCTTCAGCCGGTGCCGGTGGGCGTTCCCGGCGAGCTGCATATCAGCGGCGATGGCCTGGCGCACGGCTATCTGAACCAGCCCGCGCTGACCGCCGAGCGTTTCATTCCCGATCCCTTCCGTGGCATTTCCGGCTCGCGGCTGTACAAGACCGGCGACGTGGTACGCTACCGGGCCGACGGCGCGATCGAATACCTGGGACGGCGCGATCACCAGGTCAAGCTGCGCGGCTTCCGCATTGAGCTGGGCGAGATCGAGACCGCGCTGAGCCAGCATCCATCGGTCGGTCAGGTGGTGGTGCTGGTGCGCGAGGACGAGCCCGGCCAGAAATATCTCGCGGCCTACCTCGTGCCCCATCGCGACGACGCGCTCAACAGCGCGGATCTGCGGCAGTTCCTGCTGGGCAAGCTGCCGGAGTATATGATCCCCAACGCCTTTGTCTTCCTCGACGCGCTGCCGCTGACGCCCAACGGCAAGCTCGATCGCCGCGCCCTGCCGGTGCCGGATCAGCTACGGCTGGCCGAGCGCTCCGATTACGTGGAGCCGCGCGATGTGGTCGAGCTGAAGCTGGTGCAGATCTGGGAAGAGGTGCTCAACGTCAAGCCGATCGGCGCGACCGACAACTTCTTCGATCTCGGCGGCCACTCGCTGCTGGTCGTCAAGCTGATGAGCCGGATTCAGGAAGAGTTCGGCCGCGAGCTGCCGCTGGCGACGATCTTCCAGCAGCCGACGATCGAGCAGCTGGCCGTGGAGCTGCGCGACGAGACAGCACGCGTCTGGTCGCCGATCGTCCCGATCCAGAGCCGGGGCTCGAAGCCGCCGATCTTCTGTGTGCATCCTGCTGGCGGTACGGCCTTCTGCTACGTGCCGCTGGCGCGCTACCTGGGAGCGGATCAGCCGGTCTATGGCTTGCAGGCGTACGGTCTTGAGGCTGGCCAGACGCCGTACTCGACCATGGAAGAGATCGCGGCCTATTACGTCCAGTCGATCCGCGAGCTTCAGCCCGAAGGCCCGTACATGCTCGGCGGCTGGTCGATCGGCGGCGTGGTCGCCTTCGAGATGGCTCAGCAGCTGCGCCGGGAGAATCAAGAGGTGGCGCTGCTGGCTCTGATGGACAGCGAGCTGCCGCCCTCCGAGCTACAAAAGCCGGACGCCGATACCAGCCAGCTGCTCAGCGATGCCAATCTGATGATGATGATGGTTCGGCGCAAGAATCTGCCCATGACGCCGGAAGAGTTCAAGCAGCTTCCGCCGGAGGAGCAGATGCGCGTGGCGGTGGAGACCGCGAAGCGGACCAATATCATACCGCCGGACGCGGGGCCGGAGCAGGTGCAGCGGTTTATGCAGGTGCTCAAAGGCAACTTCAAAGCGCTGCTTCAGTACAAGGCGGGAGTCTATGCCGATCGTCTGACCTATCTCATGACCGAGATCATCTACGAAGAAGGCATCGACGTGATTATCCCGGAAGGCGTCGACATCAACGATCCGGCACGCGGCTGGAGCAAGCATGCCGCGCAGCCCGTCGATGTGTACACCGTTCCCGGCGACCACGCCACGATGCTCTCGGAGCCGCATGTGCGCAGCCTGGCCGAGCAGCTCAACAGCTGCATCGCGGCGGCGCTGTCGGGTGGCGAGCTGCTGCCGACGATCGGTGAGGCGGATCTGGTGTAGGCTTGAGCGCGGCGCTGCGATCGATGGGCATAGCTCACCCGTCGATCGCGGCGGCCCGAGGCGAGTCAGGCACGCGGCGATCCGCGCGTTACGGTCCAACGGGATCGAATTCCTATCGACGCTTGAGCGAAAATACGAGAAGATCTTGGCTGCTATGCTCTACTCGCTGCGACCAATCTTCTTGCAATCTACTCACTAATCTAGACATAGAACGTCGTCCCTGACACAGCGGTGTGCTCGCGGGCGACAGCATTCGCACTACAAGGAGCCTTCAATGGTTGTTTTCGGACCCAAGCCGCCGCAGCTACGCGACCTGCGCTCTGCGTTCAAAACTATTCCCCAGGCTTTTAAGCTCGTCTGGCGAGCGCACCGGCAGGGCACAATCGCGATGGCGGTGGTCACGCTGGTAGCGGCGTTCTTGCCGGCGCTCCAGGCCTGGATCGGCAAGATGATCGTCGACTCGGTGATCCAGGCGGTGAACACCGGCCTGGCCGTCGAGCAGGGCTTGCGGCTGGCGCTGCCCTACCTGCTGATCGAGTTCGTGATTATCACGGTCGGCGCGGTGGTGCGTGAAGTTCGCGCGCTCTACCAGCGCATTCTTACCTCGCGCCTGAAGCACGAGATGAGCGGCTCGATCGTGCGGCAGTCGTTGGGCCTGGACCTGCACTACTTCGAAAACGCGAAGTACTACGATCAGCTCCAGAACGCGCGCCAGGAGGTCGGCTTCCGGGCGATGACGATCATGGAGACCAGCTTTATGCTGGTTCAGCATCTGATCACCATCACCTCGGTGATTGTAATTCTGGTCTCGTTCAGCCCGATCATCGCGCTGATCCTGATCTGCGCGACGCTGCCGGCACTGGCGGCGCAGCTGCGCTACGGCGATATGAACTATCTGCTGCAAACCCTGCGCGCACCCGAGAATCGCCGCATGAATTATCTTGAGCATCTGCTGACCGTCGACACCAGCGCCAAAGAGGTCAAGCTGTTTGGCCTGGGCGAGCCGCTGCTTCAGCGCTACGAGGCGCTCTTCGAGAAGTTCTACCGCGAGGATGCTGCACTGGCCCGCTGGCGCGGCAGCCGTAGCTTAATGTGGGGCCTGCTGGCGACCTCCAGCTACTATGTCGCCTACGCCTGGATCGTCTGGCGCACCATCAGCGGCCAGATCACGCTGGGCGAGCTGACCTTCTACCTGGCGCTCTTCCGCCAGTCGCAGATGAGCCTTGAGCAGATGTTCGGCACGATCGGCCAGATCTACGAGAGCGGCCGCTTCATGGAAAACCTGTTCAGCTTCCTGTCGCTCAAGAACCAGTCGACGAGCAATCCCAACCCGGTGCCGATGCCGCGACCGATCCGCCGGGGCATCGAGTTTCGCAACGTGTCGTTCCGCTATCCCAACCGGCCGCAGTACGCGCTGCGCAACGTGAATCTGTTCATCGGCGCGGGCGAGAAGCTGGCGCTGGTGGGTAATAACGGCGCGGGCAAGACCACGCTGGTCAAGCTTATGACCCGCCTCTACGATCCGACCGAGGGCGAGATCCTGCTCGACGGCGTGGATATTCGCGAGTACGATGTCGACGAGCTGCGCAAGCGCATCGGCGTGATCTTCCAGGACTTCGTGCGCTACCACGCGACGGTCCGCGAGAACATCGGCTTCGGCCAGATCGACGCCATGGACAACGAGCAGCGGATCATCCGCGCGGCTGAGCGCGGCGGCGGCGATGAGGTGGTGACTCGCCTACCCGAAGGCTACGACACGATGCTCGGCGCCTGGTTCGAAAAAGGCCAGGAGCTGTCGGGCGGCCAGTGGCAGAAGATTGCGCTGTCGCGAGCGTTTATGCGTGACGGCGAGGTGCTGGTGCTGGACGAGCCGACCGCAGCGCTGGATGCTGAGCGCGAGTTCGAGATCTTCCAGCGCTTCCGCGAGCTGACCGACGGCAAGATCGCGCTGCTGATCAGCCACCGCTTCAGCACTGTGCGCATGGCGGATCGGATCGTCGTGCTGGAAAACGGCTATCTGACCGAGCTGGGCACGCACGCCGAGCTGCTGATCCAGAACGGCACCTACGCCAAGCTCTTCAACATGCAGGCGGCGGGCTACCGCTAGCTCGCGGCCCTAGGCTCCGAAGCAACTATCATGGGCGTGATCCGTCACGCCCTGCATCCATTTGTGGCGCTATGCTAACCAATCGCTCACAGCTCAGCCGGAAACGCTCATGCCGAGCGTAACAGTTTTCGACACCTGGCTGGCGCACTACAAGCCGAATCCGCGCGCTCAGCTGCGGCTCTTCTGCTTCCCGTTCGCGGGCGGCGGAGCGTCGGTGTTTCGCGCCTGGCCCGCCGAGGTCATCCCGCAGATCGAGGTGTGTCCCGTGCAGCTGCCAGGCCGCGAGAATCGGTTGGCGGACGCGCCGTTCACGCGGGTATCGGCGGTGGTCGAGACGCTCGCGCCGCTCCTGCTGCCGTATCTCGATCAACCGTTTGCCCTGTTTGGTCACAGCCTGGGCGGCCTGATCAGCTTCGAGCTGGCGCGCGTGCTGCGGCGTGACTACGGCAAAGCGCCGGTGCATCTGTTTGTGGCCGGCTGTGCCGCGCCGCAGATCGCCGATCCGCACCCGCCGATCTATAATCTTCCCGAGCCGGAGTTTGTGGCCGAGCTGCGGCGGCTCAAGGGAACGCCCGAAGGCGTGCTTCAGCAGCCCGAGCTGATGCAGATGCTGCTGCCCGGCCTGCGCGCGGATTTCGAGCTGGGCTCGACCTATGAGTACGTCGCAGAGCCGCCGCTGGCCTGCCCGATCTCGGCGTTTGGCGGTCTTGCAGATCCCGAGATCAGCCGCGCCGATCTTGAAGCCTGGCGCGAGCACACGGCGTCGACGTTTGTGGTGCGTATGCTGCCGGGCGAGCATTTTTTCTTGCTCGACACACGGGAGCAGCTGCTGCGGATGATCGCGCTGGATCTGCGGCAGATCATCAATGCGCCCGCTCGATCTTTGCGATCTTGAAAGCTACAGAAAGGAATTCTTGAATGGACTCGTTAACGCTTGCTATGGACCCGTTGATTATCGCCGCTGTGGTGGTGCTGCTGGTAACGATTGTCGCGGCGATCTTTATTTTCCGCCCCGGCAAGGATTTTTCGGAAGAGCGCGCCCAGGCGACGTTTGCGCCTTCCAGCCCTGACGGCAAAGTCACGATGAAGTATATGGGCGGCGAGACCCACGACGCGAACGGCCAGCCGCTTCAGGATGTGCTGGAGACTCGCGAGGAGGTGAGCGGCCCGCCGCTGCCCAACGCGCTGAAGCAGCAGGGCGGCGTTCAGGGTGAGGCCGGTCTGCTGACGGGCCGTCCCAAACCACCCGCGCCAAGTCCCGCCAACGGCCCGATTATGCGCCCGTTCAATCCCGGCGCGGTGATGGGCGGCGATGGCGCGGCGGCTCCGGTTCCCGGCGAGGGCCAGAAGGACGTGCTGAACTTCACGCAGCCGCCAACGCAGAAGCCTGGACCCAAGCGCGAGGAATAATTCGCGCTCAGCTTTTCATCTCTGGCGCTGGCGCTGATTCGTTAGCGCTAGCGCCAGATTCTGTTTGAGGAAACCATGAAAGTACTTTTTACATCGCATCTGCCCCCGCATATCGCCCACGAGATCCCGCTGCTGGCGCTGGATGCGCTGGCTCGCAGCGCCGGCATCGAGACAGCCTTTCTTGCGCCGCGCTCGGAGCACGAGTTTCTCAGGCGCATGGGCGCGCAGGTGCTGGATGTCGATCATATCGGCTTTCGAACGGAGATGGAGGCGTACGGCGATTTCGCGCCCGATGTGGTGATCGACGATGCCAGCTTTACCACCGGCTTTGCGACGGCCTTCTCGAAAATTCCGCGCATCGCGATCCAGCGCACGGGCATGTTTCTCGGCACGACGCCGCGCAATCCGCGTCACCGCCACAGTATGCGCACCGCCGATGTTCAGGAGATTATCAAGTCGCTGCCCGACGTGACCGTGCTGGGACTGCCGCAGCCGCAGTCGTTCTCGGATCTTTTCGACGCGCCGCTCAAGCTCGTGCCCGGCATCCGCTCGGTCGAGGTGCTGCCGGAGTTGGTCAAAGACGATCCGTCGTATATCTTCGCCGGCCCGCTGCTGCTCGACGATCTCGTGATCACGCGCACGAAATCGGTCAGCCACGATTTCGACGCCGAGGCCGGGCGCAAACGTGAGGAGCTGGAGCAGTTCTTCGCCGCCCACCGCGATCAGCCGATCGTGTATGCGACCTTTGGTACGACCGCTAAGGCCAACGCGCCGATCCCGTACTGCATCCGCTACCTGCTCAGCAACAATATCGCGGTGGTGACCAATATCAAGGTCGATGGCCTCAACCAGCGCCAGCGCGAGCTGTACTGCTACCAATCCTACTTTCCGATGCACTTTGTCTGCTCACAGGTCGATCTGATGATCCATCACTGCGGCAGCGCGACCTACCAGTATCCGATCTTGCATGAGCTGCCCACTCTGACGATCGGCACCAAATGCTACGACCGCGACGATGTGGCCGTGCGGCTGGAAGAGCTGGGCGCGAATGTGCATCTGCCCGCGCCCGACGAGGATCGCAACTTTGTGAAGCTGTTCCAGGATACGATCCAGCGCTACTTCGATCCGGCGACTGATGTTATGCAGCAGCAAAAGCAGGGGATCGCGCGGCTGCACGAGGAGACGAAGCAGACGGCGGCCGCGTTCAATGTCGAGCAGGTTTTGCAGCAGGCGATCGATCGCTACCAGCAGCCAAGCGTTGCTAGCTAGCTGGCGACGTACGGCGGAATCCCCCCATCCGCTGCTGTGACCATGTGCCGTCTTTCCAGACCCAATATGCCCATGAATCGATTTCGTAGGGGCGTATTGCGATACGCCCAGCGCGTGCGCAGCACGTCTCTACGAGTCAATGTAGGCGGAAATCAAGCTCGCTCTGCCGTGATCGCGTAGGCCGGCAGCGGACGATTTCCGGCGGACTGCGCGGCAAGTCTGAGCACATCGACCTGGCTGCTCAGCAGCTCCCGGAACTTGGCTGGCACATCCATTGTCTCCGCCTCGCCCAGCGAAGAGCGCAAACACCAGTCGATCTCCCAGTCCGCATCCTGAAGCGGCGCGGTGTCCATCATGGATTCGCCGGCGACGCTCCACCCGGTCTCCTCCAGCAGCGCCTTGAATCGTGTTCGGGAAAACGGCGATCGAATGTTGGCCTCGCTGTCCGTCTTGAAGGCTTCGATCTGGCCCTGGATCAGGATCGCGAGCAGATGCCCGATCTGATCCAGCGACTGCGGCTGCATGTCCCACTCGGCAAAGCACAGCTGCCTGGCCCAGGGCTGCACCCGCCGCAAGACCTGGCCCAGCTGCTCCACGGATGCGAAATACCAGGAGCAGTGCGCCAGCACCACGTAGTCGAAGCTGTCGGGCGCGAATGTGTTGGCCGGATCGAGCACATCGTAGCGGAAATGAAAGTCGATGCGCGATCCCAGTGGTGTGTTCAGCAGATGCTGGGCCGACTCGCCGACTGTGACCGGCGCGCCGTAGTCGGGATCGGCGATGTCTACCGCCGTGACGTGGCCGCCGTCGCCAACCGCGTGCGCCAGCACTGCCGTCATATCGCCCTGCCCGCAGCCGATCTCAAGCACCCGCGCGCCGGGCGGAATCTGCCAGCGCTCGACAAGCTGCATGCGATACTGCGTTTGTGTGATCTGGATCGTGGAAGATTGGGTGCTCACGGCCATCAAGCCGGCGATCTGCTCGGCTGTGGTCATACGTCGGCCTCTGCTTGCGCATCCGCCGGGATGCTGACGGTGCGCAGCCACTGGAGCATGTGCGGAAAGGGCTCAAGGCCACGGCTGCCGCTCTGCGCCGGATCGACGGTCATGCCCAGCCATTGAAGCATCGGCACGCCAAAGAAGCGGCCCTGGCTAAAGTTCTCCACGATCGACGAGCCGCCGCCCTGGTAGCCGTCGTTGTGAAAGACCACCGCCGGATCGAGCCCCATCTGCACGGCGGCGGCGTACGACCAAGCGATCGCCATCATCTCCTCGGCCGGATCGGAGCCCGCGTCGCCGGTGATCGTAGCGCGGCGCTCGGGCGCGGCAACCGCCAGATGCCCGGCCTCGTGCAGCAGGTCGCCGGGATAGCGCAGACGGGCCTCATCCACCACCAGCGCGCCGCGCTCGATCCAGATGCCGGGTAAAAACGTCGTTTCGGGCAGCGGCTCAACCCGCACATCGAGGCCGATCGTACGCAGAAAATCGACGATCGCGGCGGTGTTGGGATTGGTGAACGGCTGATCTGACATGCGCGGTTCCTTGTGTGAAGCGGTTTGAGGCAAGCTGATTCTGCCGGGAATCTTAGAAGACCCAGCGCGGAATGTCAATCGCGGATCGCCGGATTTGCGAGTAGAATGGGGCGACACCTCCCGGAAAGGAGCATCGATGAGTCCCCGTGGAACGCCTGACATTGGCTGGGCGGATCTGGTCTTCGGCCTGCTCCGCAGTGTGTGGCCCGACGATCCCGCCGCCACGCAGGCCCGCATCGAAGGGCGCTGGTCCGGCTCGCGTGATACGCTGGCCTGTTTGTCGGTGCGCAGCGGCCTTGATCTGCTGCTTCAGGCGGCGGCCTGGCCCCGAGGCAGCGAGGTGCTGGTCTCGGCGGTGACGATCCCCGATATGATCACGCTCCTTGAGCAGCATGGCCTGGTGCCAGTGCCGATCGATCTCGATCCCGAGACGCTGGCCGTCGATCTCGACCAGCTGCGCCAGGCGATCACGTCGCGCACCCGAGCGATTCTGGTGGCGCATCTGTTTGGCAGCCGGATGTTGCTCGCGCCGCTGGTGGCGATCGCGCGGGAGCACGGCCTGTTTGTGATCGAGGATTGCGCCCAGGCCTACGATGCGGTTTATCGCGGCGATCCCGGCAGCGATGCGCGGCTGTGGAGCTTCGGCCCGATCAAGACCGAGACGGCGCTCGGCGGCGCGATCGTGCAGCTCAAGGATGCAGGTTTGCTCGCTCAGATGCGCCGGATTCAGTCAGGCTATCCGCGCCAGCGCCGGATGTCGTTTGCGCGCCGGGTGCTGCTGATGACGGCGCTGAAGTTCCTGGCCCGGCCCGAGCGCTTTGTGCTTTTCGTGGCGCTGTGCCGCCTGCTGAAGCGCGATCACGATCGGCTGCTGTACACGGCGGTGCGCGGCTTTGCCGGACGCGATCTGCTGGCCCGGCTGCGACATCAGCCGTCAGCGCCGCTGCTGCGTCTGCTTGAGCGCCGCCTGCTCCATGCCGACGCGGATCGAGTGGCGCGGCGAGCTGCGTTTGCGCGCCGGATGCTGGACCGGCTGCCGGAACATGTTCAGCTCGGCGCGCGGGCGTGCCGGCACACACACTGGGTGATTCCGATTCTGAGCGCCGCGCCGGATACGCTGGTGCGCGTGCTTCAGGCACAGGGCTTCGACGCTACGCGGGTCGCATCCAGTCTGATCTGCGTCCCGCCCGCGCCAGCCCGGCCCCGGTTCGATCCGGTGCGGACACGGCGCTGGCTGGAACGGATCGTGTATCTGCCGACCTATCAGCAGGTGCCGGAGCACAGATTGGCACAGCTCGCTCGGATTGTGCGTGAGGTTGAGGCGGCACGATTGGAGGCAGGATCGGCGGCTGAGGCTGTGCAGGCGCTCGGCGATCACTCGGAGCTGATCGCTTAAACAAAAACCGGGGCACACAGTTTTGTGCGCCCCGGTGCCAGGTTGGTGGCTACTGGATGCTGGTGAATGGGATCGTGACGAGCGACTGCTGGCCCTGGCTGCCGGTCGCGCTGGTGCGCAGCGAGACCGCGTGGGTGCCGATCGCGTTCCAGATCTCGATCCGAACCCGGCCGTTGCTCAGGTTGCTGAACGTGCCGGTGGCCGACTTCAAGCCGCGCGCCTGGGTGTACTGCTCCCAGTTGACGATGTCGTTGGTCGCGAAGTAGTTGTAGGTTTCCAGGCGATCATACGAGCCGTTGCCGGTGAAGTCGTACGAGATGCGCACCTGGGAGCCGTCCGCGACGTTCGCGCCCGCGTCGATGTAGACGCTAAAGCCGGTGGCCTTGGTCGAGTCGTAGGTGCCGGTCACATTGCTGACAGTGTAGACCAGCGGATTGTTGGGCGTGCCGTCGAAGTTGCCGCCGCCCGCCGACGCGATCGAGTCGGATGCCGCGTTGGTACCTTCGGTGAAGCTCAGGCTGCCGGCTACACCCGTGGCCGCGCCGTCGATCACATACAGCGTGTTGCTCTTGCCTGGCGGCGGATCGGTCGGGCCGCCGGTGCCGGTGGTCGTCGCCATC
>DASWTW010000104.1:0-3941 GCA_036401895.1 Herpetosiphonaceae bacterium
CCACTAACACCCCGAAAGGTGTTCGTGCGACTTGCATGCATTAGGCACGCCGCCAGCGTTGATCCTGAGCCAGGATCAAACTCGTCATCACTGGTGGAGCGAAAAAGCTCGCCGGCACCGCGATGGGTCCAATCCGAAAAATCACAGGTCACGCATCACACGTCAGTTGGTCAGGTGCGCCCGACACGGCGACAAAAAATCGAGGGTGTATCATCATCACACCACTCGACACATTGCCCGTTGTCGGTGTCTGCTCAAACGAGCTAGACAAGAATGTTGCCGTTTTGGCAACGAAGTGAAGTGTACCATCGACACTCGCACTTGTCAAGCCGAGATTTTCGACTTGTTTTTCCTGATTTCTCAGGGCTGCCGCAAACAAGGTTTGTCGACAACGGGCGTTAGTTTACCACACAAAACGGCTTTGTCAAGCGAACGAAAGGTGTGAAATGTAGCTCTTTCTATAGCCATAAATCACACCAACGGCAGCGCTAGCGTAGATTCCACTCGCGAGCAAATAGGATCATGTCATTCAGTACGCCCGATGCGGTTACTTCCGTTCCCGCCCCTGGTCCGCGCACGCTCAAAGGTCGTTCGGCGTAACGCTGGGTGTGCCATACAACCAGATTATCAGGCCCGCGCAGGCTTCCGATTGGCGTATCGGGCGAGACAGAGGCAATTCCGACGTTGAGACGATCGGGCGTGACCCCGGCAACGTAGCGCAATGTCTGGCCCTGAGCCAGCACGCTTGCCCACTGCTGGCGATAGTGCTGATCCAAAGATGGAAGCTGTTCCATAAATTGATCGACTGGAAGATCGGCGAGATCTGCCGAGGAAAGCGACTCAACACCAACGTCAGCCAGCTCAAACGAGAAGCCGCTGGTTCGCGCCAGGATCAACGCTTTACGCGCGACATCGGTACCACTGAGATCGTCACGCGGATCTGGCTCGGTCCAGCCACGCTGCCGCGCATCTCGTACCGCCGCCGAGAAGTCTACACCGGCTTCAAGCTGAGTCATAAGAAAGCCGAGTGTGCCACTGAAGCAGCCTTCGATGCGGTGGATCGAGTCGCCGGTTTCCAGGAGTGAGCGCAGGGTAGAGATGATCGGCAGACCAGCGCCGACCGTGGCCTCGTAGCGGGTACGGCCTTCGGCGGTCAAGGCGCGGAAGCTGGCATAGTCTGCGCACAGCGGCTTTTTATTCGCCAGCACCACACGATGGCCTTGCTCAACTGCGGCAACCAGGGCGTCTTCGACACCATCTTGCGCGGTCACATCGATCAGCAGGCATGGACTCGGCGTGAGCAGATTGCGCCAATCGTTGAGCGGCCCACCCTCGGGAACATCGCCGATCGAGCCGCCCGCGCGCTTGGTTGCCAAAGCTTGAAGCAAGGTAGCGGGAGGAATACGATCATCGGCGACCAGCGCGCCCTGGCTATCGGCGAGACCGATGTAAGCAAAACGGAAGCCAGAGCGTCCGCCTAAACGCTCGTTGAAATGCAGCACCTGCTCAACGAGTGCCTGGCCCACGCCGCCCAGGCCGATCTGCAAAACTGGTATTCTCCGCACGTGAAAACTCCTCAGTCATTCAAGATCAAGAGCTTCTGTGCCGCCTGCAACACATGCGACACCTGAACGTTGCGCATACATTGCATAGCGCACGGGCAGTCAGGCACAGCCACACCCTCATAAAAACATGGACTTTCGTACGTGGGCCGCCAAACGTAAGCGGAGCGCTTGCCAAATGGGCCGTAGATCTGTGGGTCGCTGGGACCAAAGACGGCCAGCGTCGGCGTCCCGACCGCAGTCGCCAGATGCATCATGCCAGTATCGTGGCCCAGAAACAGATCGCTCTGTCTGATCAGCGCGCCTAGCTCATCCCAGTTCCAGCTGCGGACCAGCTCAACCGCCGTCTCGCGCATCGCCTGGCGGACCGCTGCAACCACCGCTTGATCGCCAGGGCCGCCCACAAGCAGCACCTGGGCTCCATGCTGGCGGATCAATTGATCGGCGACAGCTGACCAGCGCTCGGGCAACCAGCGTTTGCGCGGCAAAGTCATGCCCGGATTCTGGCCGCCGCCCGCGTGCAGCACCACCAGCGGACCGGTGGACGCGCGATACTCAGCCAGGAGCGTGGCCGCCGACTGGTCGGCCTCAGCACTCGGGAAGAAAAACAATCGCTGTGGTGGCGCAGGCAGATTCGCCGCCGTCGCCAGCAGATTGTACTGCTCAGCCTCATGCATCACGATCGAGGAGATCGGCGCGCGATGTGTGTAGGCAAAGCCACGACCAGCGCTGTCCAGACCCACGCGGACCGGAATTTGCGCCAGCCAGGTCAGCAGCGTCAGCACCGGCGATCGATCGGGAACGAAAACGATATCAAACTGCTGTCGTCGAAGCTCGCGCGCCGTCGCCAGCAGCGAGCCTGGCGTCCAGC
Organism: Herpetosiphonaceae bacterium; assembly: GCA_036401895.1. GTDB lineage: Bacteria > Chloroflexota > Chloroflexia > Chloroflexales > Kallotenuaceae > LB3-1. The sequence goes on from DASWTW010000104.1 coordinate 2,434, forward strand.
GCTCCGGCAGCGTGAGCGTCGCATCGATATGCTGGCTGGTTGCAACCATCGGTCTGGCCCACGTGCCCACCGCATAGGTAATCCTTGCCTCGGGATAGGCTGCGCGGATCGTGGCGACAAGCGGCGTTGTCAGCAGGACATCGCCGAGACAGCACGGCTTGAGAATCAGCACAGAGCGCGGCGCGACGGGTAACGGCGGAGTAGAAAATCGCCGAAATATCGCGCGCAGCCCACGAGTTGTTAGCGTGATCAGACGCGTGCGCACAGCTACGCCTGCGGATCGGCTAGCGCAAAGGTAAACTCGCCCTCGGTAACAACCGCGCCGTCGACAGTTGCAACGCCTTTGCCCTTGCCCACCGGACCGCGCATTTTCTCAAGCGTAACTTCGAGCCGCAGACTATCGCCGGGCGTGACCGGCTTGCGAAAGCGCACACCATCGATCCGAGCGAAGAGCGCGATCTTGCCCTTGTTCTGCGGCTGGCTCAGCAGCGCGACCGCGCCGACCTGCGCCAGCGCCTCGATCTGCAAGACGCCGGGCATGATCGGCTGGCCCGGAAAGTGGCCCTGAAAGAACGGCTCGTTCATCGTCACCTGCTTCAGGCCAACCGCGCGCACACCTTCCTCTAGCTCCAGAATGCGATCGATCAGCAGAAACGGCGGACGATGCGGGATGATCTCCATGATTTGCTCGATAGTCAGCATAGGACGCTCCGCTAAAAACAAAGGAACAAGAGAACAAGAGAACAAGGGAACAAAAAGAACCTAGAACCCAGAACCTAGAACCTAAACAGTGGAACCCTGGGTATCTCTGTTCTCCTCAAACTGCGGCGATTATAGCATCATGTTCGTATGCTAGAATACGGAGCGGCATTCGGCCCTTAGTGATGATAGTGGTGTATGCGGATCGCCATCAGCGGGATGTTCTGGACGGAGCCACATGTTGGCAGCGGACAATATCTGCATAATCTTGTCGAGCAATTTGCGGCACAGCCCAACGGACATCGTTTCATCCTGGTGATTCCGCGCTACCTCAAGCCACAAAAACCTTCGCTGCCGCACTTCCAGACGGTGGTGATGCCGACGCCGTTCGATGGTCGCAATGAGAATCTGGCCAAGGTATGGTTCGAGCAGATCGCGCTGGGCCAGGTTTGCCGCAAGCTGCGCGCTGATCTGGTGCATGTGCCCTACTTTGGCTCGCCGCGCTATCTACGCGTGCCGACTGTGGTTACGGTACACGATCTGATCCCGCTGCTGGTGCCGGGCAATCGTGGCGGTCGCGCGGTGCAGACATATATGCGCCTTGCCGCCAGCAGCGCACGCCAGGCTACGACGATCATCGCGGACTCGCAGCATACCAAAGACGATATCGTTCAGCATCTGAGCATTCCCGCCGAACGAATCGTGGTGACGCATCTCGCCGCAGCGCCGACGCTCACGCCGCAGCCACAGGCCGCGATCGACGCAGCGCTTGAGCGCTTCCGGCTGACCGATCCGTTTGTTTTTTATAT
>DASWTW010000105.1:0-8065 GCA_036401895.1 Herpetosiphonaceae bacterium
GTACTTCATACATAAACTCCTAAGACTCACATGGATCGAAGGTTCCACTTCGACAAGCTGTCAGAGTCAAACAACCGTTGAGCCGACGGTGTGAGCTATATCGCCAGATACTTGGTAGTTGCCTCCCTCCCGCTACTACACATTCGCGGCGAACGAGTAGAAGAAAAAACTGTTCAGTGGTCAGGTCTTGATGGGAAAGCGCTTTCACATACTAGCAAGCGTTGCTTTTCTTGTCAACCATTCATACACATGATCGAGCGCCGGATCGCCGATTTATGCGCGCTAAAACCGCCTGTTCGCTACGAACGAGCAGGTCGAAATCAAGGCGATACATATTCATCTATCGGCTTCCAGCGCGGAGATTTAAGCCAGCTGTCGATTTGAAGGAGCGTTGATCAGCACAATTGTAGCCAATTTGTGGCAATTTTGTGATCTTGCCTGATAACGTTTTCCTATGAGATCAGGAGGAGCGGGGAAAAGAAGCATGTTGATACAAGAACCAGAGGAATCAGCTACGCCGATTGAGGTATTTCGAATGTGGATCAACCGTAGGGGCGTGATTTATCACGCCCGCTCTACGCCAACGGTGGGAATTTCAATTGTTAGGAATGATCGCAGCCCTACTCGCTCGGGCGGATGCGCATCGCCGACTTGCGGATCGTCAGCTCCGCCGGAAAGCGCCGCAGATCCGGAGCCTGGCTGCCGATCAGGCGCAGCAATCCCTCGGCGGCAACCTTGCCCATCTCCTCCGACGGCTGATGGATCGTGGTCAGCGGCGGCAGCGTGTAGGCCGACAGAAACTGGTTGTCGAAGCCGACCACCGAAACGTCGCTCGGGATGCGGTAGCCGTGGTTGAAGAGGCCCAGCATCACACCATAGGCCGACTGGTCGTTGGCCGCGAAGATCGCCGTGAAGCGCTCACCGCGCGCGATCAGCTCTTCGACTCCCGCCAGCCCCGACTCTTCGGTGAACTGCGCGTCGACGATCAAGCGCTCGTCGATGGGAAGCCCGGCCTCGGCCAGCGCCTGGCGGTAGCCCGCCTCACGATCGGCGGCGTCGGGATGACCGGTCGTGCCGCGAATATGCGCGATCCGCGTGTGCCCGAGGCCGATCAGATAGCGCGTCGCGCGATAGCCGCCGTCCTGATTGTCGACATATAAGCACTGCGGCTCCAGGCCCTCCACGCGCCGCGCCACGACGATCAGCGGCACTTCCGCCGCAACCGCGCGCAGCTTCTCGTCGGGAATGTTCGTGCCCAGCACTATCACGCCATCAGTTCGCCGCTCAAGCAGCAGCTGAAGCGAGCGCACCTCGTCCTCCTCGTTATCGGTGCGCCAGTGCGTGGTCGTCAGCATGGGCCGGTAGCCCGCCGGATCGAGGCCCTGCTCGATGCCCAGCACCATGCTGGCAAAAAACGGGCTGCTGATGTCCTGGACCAGCACACCAACCGTCATCGATCGACCACGCGCCAGCCCGCGCGCGACGGCGTTCGGCCGGTATTGGAGCTGCTCGACCGCCGCCAGCACCAGCGCCTGCTTGTCTTCGGCGACCGGCTTCGTGCCGTTGAGCACCCGTGAAACCGTACTGGTAGATACGCCGGCCTGCCGTGCGATGTCTTCGATGGTGATGTGCTTGTCCATTAGGCTTCCCTTATCGCTTTCCCGCATTAGTGTGGCTAGGGAAATCGCTGTCAAGCTCATGGTTAGGACTTCTTGACAGTGCCGTATCCAGCAATTATACTCAGTTGTGCAAGCGCTTTCCTTAGACTTTGGACTGTCTCCTGGAATGCTCTTTGCTCCATTCTACCAGACGCCGCGTAGTGAATTTGAGGAGGTTCATCACGTGCGAACGCTGGTTCTGTGCGACGATGGCTGGCATCCGGCGCGCACCGCACGCACGGGCCTCGCCCCGCTTGCCGAGTCCGGCTTTGCGTTCGACTGGATCGAGCACGCCGACGAATGGTCCGCCGAGCGCATGCACGACTACCGCGTCGTGCTCTTGAGCAAGATGAACCACGTCTCGGCGGTCGATCAGCGCCCGTGGGTGGATGAGACGGTCCAGGCAGCGTTCCTGAGCTACGTGCGCCGGGGAAATAGCGTGCTGGTGCTCCACTCGGGAGCGGCCGGCTATGCCGAGATGCCGCTGCTGCGCGGGCTCATGGGCGGCGCGTTCCTGCACCATCCGCCGCAGTGCCGGGTCACTGTCGAGCCACACGCCGACCATCCGATTACCTCCAGCGCCGACTCGTTTACCCTTGTCGACGAGCACTACTACATGATCCTTGACGACGAGCAGGCCGATGTTTGCTTGACGACCCGCTCGGAGCACGGCGCGCAGCCCGGCGGCTGGACGCGAATGGAAGGCGACGGACGAGTGTGTTTGCTGACGCCCGGCCACAACGTCGAAGTCTGGCTCCACCCGGCCTACCAGGCGGTGATCGCCAATGCCCTGCGCTGGTGCCACCGAGCAGATCTACAAGAATAAACACTTCGTCCAGGCTGATCTTACCTGGCTCAAGTCATAGCACTACATTTTGATCGCCGCAAGACCGTTGTGTGGCCGCACCACACGACATAGTTCGCTGTTGTCCCAAAATCGACGAGGAGGTTGGTCGATGTCGACACGAGTACGGATAGGAATGATCCTGGCAATCATCATGACCATGCTGGCGCCGCACAGCTTCCCAGCGCCGACGGCACACGCCGCCGATCCGGTGGTGCTGGTCCAGAGCAATTTCGAGGACGGCACGACGCAGGGCTGGGGTCCGCGCGGCAGCGGTGTTGTGGTCGCCGCCACCGACGAGACGAGCCACGCCGGGACGTACAGCTTGAAGACAACCGGCCGAACGGAGAACTGGCACGGCCCGAGCCTGGATCTGACCGGTCGCCTTCAGCAGGGCGCGACCTACGCCGTCGAGGGCTATGTGCGGCTGGTAGCCGGGCAGCCGGCCAGCACGCTCAAGGTCACAGTTCAGCGCGAGACCAGCGCGGGCACGCAGTGGGATCAAGTTGCATCTAGCGATGGCGTGACCGACGCGGCCTGGGTCCGGCTGGCCGGCGAGTACTCCTACTCGGATGCCTCATCGCTTCAGCTCTACATCGAAAGCTCCGATCCAACCAGCCAGTACTACCTGGACGATCTGATCATCACGCAGCTCTCGTCCTCCGATCCGGGCCAGCCCTCGCCCGGCACCTCAAGCGATTTCGAGGACGGCACGGCACAGGGCTGGGCGCCGCGCATCGGTGGGGAGACGGTGGCTGTGACCAGTGCCGATAAGCACGGCGGCAGCTATAGCCTGCTGACGACCGGTCGCCAGAATACCTACGATGGCCCCAGCCTGAATATTCTGAACACGATGACCAGGGGCGCAAAATACGCGATCTCGTTGTGGGTCAAGCTCGCGCCCGGCGAGGCCGACGCCAATCTGCGCGTCAGCATTCAACGTAGCTACCAGGGCAACCAGAATTACGATACGGTTGTGGGCAACACGCTGGTGACCGCGAATCAGTGGGTCAATCTCAAAGGCGACTACACGCTCAGCAACACCGTCGATGGCCTGTCGATCTATGTCGAGTCCGACAGCGGCACGCCCGCGTTCTACATGGATGACTTCACGATGACGTATGTGCCGCCGCAGCCGCTCCCGCCGATCCAGACCGACATTCCCTCGGTGTATCAGACGCTCGCCCCTTACTTCCCGATCGGCGCGGCGATCGAGCCGAGCCAGCTGGACTCAAGCCGGCATGTCCAGCTGCTGACGCGCCATTTCAACAGCATCGTCGCCGAAAACGTGATGAAGCCGGGCCTGATCCAGCCGGTCGAAGGGCAGTTTAACTGGACCGACGCCGACAAGCTGGTTCAGTTTGCGCGCGCCAACAACATGGAGATGCGCGGTCATACGCTGGTCTGGCATCAGCAGAACCCCGACTGGCTGTTCAAAGACGCGGGCGGCAACGATCTTCAGCCCGGCGCCGCCAGCAAAGCGCTGGTGCTGCAACGGCTGGAAGCGCATATCCGCGCCGTGGTCGGCCGCTACAAAGACGACATCGATAGCTGGGATGTCGTAAACGAGGTGATCGATCCGGTGCAGACCGACTGTATGCGCCGTAGCCCGTGGTACACGCTCACCGGCCTGGACTACATCGCGACGGCGTTCCGCGTGGCGCGTGAGGTAGCACCCAACGCCAAGCTGTTCATCAATGACTACAGCACGACCGATAGCCGCAAGCGCGAGTGCATCTACAACCTGGTGCGCGATCTCAAAGCGCAGGGTGTGCCGATCGACGGCGTGGGCCACCAGATGCATATCAACATCGAAAGCCCTTCCGGCGCGCTGATCGAGCAAACGATCCAGCTGTTTGCCGGGCTCGGCCTGGACAACCAGATTACCGAGCTGGATATGAGCATCTACACCAACAGCAGCGACAGCTACACCACGGTTCCCGAAGAGATCTTGATCAAGCAGGGCTATCGTTACCAGGAAGTGTTCGAGGCTTTCAAGCGCCAGCGAGATCACATCAGCTCGGTGGTGTTCTGGGGCATCGCCGACGATCACACCTGGCTCAAAACATTTCCGATCGATCGCCTCGATCTGCCGCTGCTGTTTGACGAGCAGCAGCAGGCCAAGTACGCCTACTGGGGCATCGTCGATCCGTCGCGGCTGCCGGTGCTGATGAAGCAGCGCGATGTGCCGCAGGGCTCGCCCAGACTTGACGGCAGCTCGGAGATCGCCTGGGATATGCTGCCGGCCACGGCGGTCGGCGATAAGGCCAGCTTCAAGCTGCTGTGGAGCGGACGCTACCTGTACCTGCTGGCGGATGTGCAGGATGCGACCAACAATCCGCTCGATACGATCGACGTGTTCGTAGACGAGAACAACGGCAAGACCAGCAGCTACGAGAGCGACGATGCGCGCTACACGATCCGCCGCGATCGCTACCAGTCGCGCGGCGTGGACGCCAAAATAGTGAACACGAGCACCGGCTATCGCGTCGAGGCGGCGATTCGTTTGAAGACAAGCCTGGTGGAGAACCGGCCGATCGGCTTCGATATTCGCTTCACCGATGCCGGCAGCACCGCCGCGCCGATCTCGTGGAACGACACGACCAATCGCCAGGACGGCGACACCTCGACCTGGGGCACGCTCACGCCGGTTGCTGCGGTCAAGCTAGCCCGCGCGATCCACGGCACGCCCACGATCGACGGCAACGTCGACGCCGGCTGGTCGAAAGCGCCCGAGATCAGCACGGGCACCTGGGTGCTCGGCACCAGCGGATCGACCGCCCGCGTCAAGACGATGTGGGACGCGAATCGTCTCTACGTCCTGTCGCTGGTGACCGACAGCCGCCTGAGCAAAGCCAGCGCGAATCCATGGGAGCAGGACTCGGTCGAGATCTTTGTCGATCAAAACAACGGCAAGACCAGCAGCTACGAGAGCGACGATGCGCAGTATCGCGTGAACTACGCCAACGAGCAGAGCTTCGGCGGCGCTGCCTCGGCTGACAAGTTCGTCACGGCGACAAGGATCGTGCCGGGCGGCTACGTGGTCGAGGCCGCGATCACGCTGGATGCGGTGCCGCCGCAGGAGAACGGCTTCATCGGCTTCGATGTGCAGGTCAACAACGACGAGCAGGGCGACGGTACGCGATCCAGCGTCGTCACCTGGAGCGATCCGAGCGGCCAGTCGTACCAGAACACATCTCGGTTCGGCGTGCTTCAGTTCGTCAGGAAGTAGCATCTGAGGAGATCCGGGGCGCAGGCAGACGACGTGTGTGTTGTTTCCCTGCGCTGAGCCGGCGAAATGCTAGCTAAACACTGAGCGCAGGAATCGGATCTTTTCTACGTTCTGAAAGGTGCCGCCGCCCTCGTGGTGATTGTAGCGCCACACCCGTAGATCTTTGGGGCCGGCGTAGTGGTTGTAGGCGGCAAAGACCGTAGACGGCGGGCAGGTCTCGTCCATCAGCGCGACCGAGAAAAGCGCGCTGGCCTGGGCGCGAGCCGCGAAGTTCACGCCGTCGAAGTAGGCCAGCGTGGCGAAGGCAGTCTCTTCCTTGTCTCGCTGCGACATCAGGTAGCGCGCGATCTCCTGGTATGGATAGCTGTCCGTGATCTCGGTAGCGCGGCGATAGTGGCACAGGAACGGCACATCTGGCAGCGCGGCCTGCACGTCGGGTACCAGGCCGCTCACGGCGATCGTGATGCCGCCGCCCTGGCTACCGCCGGCCACCGCGATTCGTGAACGATCGACGGCGGGATGCTCACGCGCTGCCTCCACGGCTCGCACGGCATCGGAGAAGACGCGGCGGTAGTAGTAGGTCTGCGGGCTGCCGATGCCGCGTGTCATAAAGCCGGGGTAGTGCGGATCGCCGCTTGATGCGTCAGGATCGGGCGTGTCGCCTTTGAGGTAGCCGCTGCCCTGGCCGCGTGTGTCCATCACAAAATGAGCGTAGCCGGCGCTGCTCCACAGCAGCCAATCGGTGGGAAATCCGCGCCCGCCGCCGTAGCCGATGTACTCGACCACGCAGGGCAGCGGGCCCGAGCGATGACGCGGCAGCAGCAGCCAGCCCTTGATCGGCTGAGCGCCGTAGCCGCTGAAGGTCACGTCGAAGGTTTCCACCGTCGCCAGGCCGTAGTCGACGGCTTTGTAGGTCGCGTTGAGCGGCGTTTGGCGCACCTCGGCGAGCGTTTGCTGCCAGAACGCGTCGAAGTCGGCCGGCTCGTCGCGCGGCGGCAGGTAGCTGCGGAGTTGATCAAGCGGAAGATCGAAGAAGGCCATCGAGCGCTCCTTTAGCTAAGCTTTTTGATCGCCACGCAGTCTATCCGCTGTCCGGCATCTTGTCGAGCAGCGCTGCGGATCGATAGATTCGACGTTTGGCCCTGGTCGCCGGCCGACCGCTTCCCGTATAGTGAGCCTGCTCCCACGTGATCTGTGGCACAGCGTGAAAGGAACTCCAGGATGCTTGATCGACACCACATTCAGGCGCTGCGCGAGATCTCCTCTCGCCTCGGCCAGCTGGATATTCCCTGGGTCGTCACCGGAAGCTGCGGCTTACTCCTGCAAGGTGTCCCGGTCACGGTGCGGGATATTGATCTGCAAACCGATCAGCAAGGCGCCTACGCCATTGCTCGGCTCTTTGCCGCCGAGGTCGTGCGGCCGATCCGCAGCTCGCACACGGATCGTATTCAGTCGCATTTTGGCGCGCTCAGCCTCCACACGATCGAGGTGGAGATTATGGGCGCTGTGCAGTATCGACAGGCGGATGGCGCGTGGTCGCGGCCGGTGGATGTGCGGCAGCATCGACGGTTTGTGCCGTTTGAGGAGCTTGAGCTGCCGGTGCTGGATCTGCGCTATGAGCGGCAGGCGTATGCCAATCTGGGCCGCGCCGGCAAGGTCGCGATGCTGGAGCGCTGGCTGGCTCAGCCGATGTAGCCAGCCAGCCCCATGCACGACACGGCGTCATTCCTGATACCAGACGCTCCGTGACGCTGCGCCGGGTATGAGTTGAGGCCGAACACTCGCCGTTTTTACGCGCGCTTAAACCCCTGGTAGTCCACCATCAAGCACCGGCTTTGCACAACCTTAATCCCCGCCCGCGCCAGCGTCTCGGCGACAGCGTCCTCGCGAATCCCGCTCTGAAGCCACACCGCGCCCGGCTTTTTGGCTAGCAGATCGTCGAGATGACCGGGCAGATCCTCGGGTCGCCGGAACACATCCACGATGTCGATCGGGCCGGGAATATCCACCAGCCTGTGGTAGACCGGCCGATCCAGCATGTGGGTCAGGCTTTGCTCATACACCGGCACCGGCACGATCTCCAGGCCAGCAGCGGCCAGCGCAGCTGGAACATAAAACGCTGGCATGCCGGGATTACGCTCCGAGCGCATGCCGAGCACCGCTACACGCCGCGTCTGCGCCAGCAAACCGCGAATCTCTTCACTCCTCGTCAGCAGATTGTCTCGCCAGGTATCCATCACACCTCCACATATTGATCATTTCTTCAGCTTGTTTCAGCAGATTGTATTCCATCTCCGAATCTGCCGATCGTTGTGACATTACCTGTCACAT
>DASWTW010000106.1:0-2387 GCA_036401895.1 Herpetosiphonaceae bacterium
GTTCATCGGGCGGCGCGATGGGCAGGTGCAGCTGCGCGGTATCCGCATCGAGCTGGGCGAGATCGAGGCGGTGCTGGGGCAGCACGACGAAGTCGCCGAGGCGGTTGTCATCGCCCGTGAGACTGCGCCCAACGCCACGCAACTGATTGCCTTTGTTGTTAGGGAACAAACGAACAAACGAACAAACGAACAAACGCAGAAACAAGAACCAAGAACCAAGAACCCAGAAGCAGAACAGAGAACAAAGAACAAAGAACAATGGGATACAACTACTCCCCCTTCGCCTGTCGCAACCGAGGCGGAAGCCCGCCGAGGTTCGGGGCAAGGGGGCCGGGGGGATGAGGGTCTTGCTACTTCCCTTCGGTCCTACCTTCAGGATCGACTGCCAGAGTACATGATCCCGGCGAGCATCGTGCTGCTGGACGGCATGCCGCTGACGCCGAACGGCAAGATCGATCGGCGGGCGCTGGATGAGCGGGCGGTGATGGAGAGCGGCGAGCTGGCGTACGTCGGGCCGCGCACCCCGGTCGAGACGCAGCTGGCCGCGATCTGGCAGCAGCTGCTGCGGCCCAACAATCCCACCCCGATCGGTATCCACGACAACTTTTTCGCCCTCGGCGGCCACTCGCTGCTTGCCACCCAGTGTGTGTTTCAGATCCAACAAACCCTGCATGTAAATCTGCCGCTGCGCAGCCTGTTCAATGCCCCAACCATCGCCGAATACGCCGAAGTTATCCAAACTTCTAGCGCTACACCTACCACGCCTCAGCCGACCATCGTATCGCTCGATCGTCGTCGTTACCGGATCAAAGATTCACCAGCAAGCTAGCACCGCTTCCCCAACCATCAGAAGGAGCTAAAGGCCAGACATGACAACAGAGGATATGTTCGCATTTCCCCCATCCTTTGCTCAACAGCGTCTATGGATCTTGGAGCAGCTTCAGCCGGGCAGTGCCATCTATAACATTCCTTGGACCATCGAGCTCAAAGGGCCGATCGACGTGCCGGCGCTTCATCAGGCGCTTCAGGCGCTGGTGGATCGACATGAAACGCTGCGCACCACGTTTGCCACTGTCGATGGCACGCCGGTGCAGGTTGTCGCCGAAACGCTACCGATCGCTTGACCGGCTGTCGATCTGACACGGCACGAGCCCGGCGAGCAAGAAGCTGAGACGCAGCGGCTGATCGGGGCGGAAGCACAACGATCTTTTGATCTGGTAGCCGGTCCTTTGCTGCGCGGCCTGCTGATCCAGCGCGCCGCCGACGAGCATGTGCTGCTGCTGACGATGCATCATCTGATCTTCGATGCCTGGTCGCGGGATGTGTTCTTTCAAGAGCTGGCAACGCTCTATGCCGCCTGCGCCAGGTCCGTCGATCCGACGCAAGCGCTGCCCGCCTTGCCGATCCAGTACGCCGACTATGCGGTCTGGCAGCGCGAGTGGCTCTCCGGCGACGTGTTGGAGCAGCAGCTCAGCTACTGGAAACAGCAGTTAACCGGCGCTCCTACGCTGACCGAGCTGCCCACTGATCGTTCCCGGCCGGCGGTGCAAACCTTTCGCGGCGCGCAGCACACTTTGTCGGTTCCGCCGGGCGTGCAAGCATCGCTGGCGGCGCTGAGCCAGCAAGAAGGCGTGACGCTGTTCATGACGCTGCTGGCCGCCTTCAAGACGCTGCTGTATCACTACACCGACCAGCAGGATATTGTGGTCGGATCGCCGATCGCGAATCGCCCGCGCCCCGAGACCGCCGGCCTGATCGGCTTCTTCGTCAATATGCTGGTGCTGCGCAGCGACCTGTCGGGCGATCCGACCTTCCGCGAGGTGCTTCAGCGCGTGCGCGAGACGGCGCTGGGCGCGTATGCGCATCAAGAGCTGCCCTTCGAGAAGCTGGTCGAGGAGCTGGCACCGGATCGCAGCCTCAACTACACGCCGCTGTTTCAGATCGTCTTCTCGCTGCATAGCGCTTCGGCGGCGGTGAAGGAGAGCGGTGGGCTTGAGCTGCGCATCGGCGATGTCGGCAACGGAACGTCGAAGTTCGATCTCACACTCAACATGCTGGAAACCGAATCCGGCCTGAACGGAGTATTCGTCTACAACCCGGATTTGTTCGACGCGGCCACGATCGAGCGGATGGCCGGCCACCTCACGACGCTGCTGGCTCAGATCGCCGCACAGCCGGACGCTCATGTGAGCAGACTATCGCTGCTGACGCCGGCCGAGCGCGAGCACCTGCTGCTGCCCGTGGTGGCTGGCGAGTCTGATCCGCCGCTGGTGGCGGAGCTGGTGGCGACGTGGGCCGCGCGCACGCCCGCGGCGCTGGCGGTGCGCTGTGGCGCGGAGCAGCGCAGCTATCAGGAGTTGACGACGCAGGCCAACCAGCTGGCGCAC
>DASWTW010000107.1:0-4126 GCA_036401895.1 Herpetosiphonaceae bacterium
CGGCGCTTTTGCTTTATAGATATGCATAAGGGTTGAAAGCCAGCCGGAGACAACGCCTCCGCTTAGCTGTTGGACTCCTCCTGCGCCGCCAGCCGGCTCTCGACCTGCGACAGCGCGTGCATCAGCTGATCCTGCCGAATAGCTGCGGTCAGATCGCCGCGAGTGCGCTCCAGCACGGCGCGCAGCGCATCCGTCGTACGGCGCAGCCCGCCGGTCACGCCGTCAGGATAATCTACCGTCACAAGCTGGCTATACACATCGTCCATAGTCGTCAGCAGCTGCTCGCCGGTCGTCACGTCGCCTTTGCGCAGCCCATCCAGAATGTAGCGCCGCAGCTCGCTGGCTGCCTCGGCCAGACCATTCAGGTACGCGGCAGGCTCTACGGCGATCTGGTCGGGGCCTGGCATTTCGGTGCCGCGCACCATGGCAAAGACCAGCCGCGCCTCGGCGTATTCTTTGAAAGCATCCTGGCTATAGCCCGCGTTCAAAATCGCGGAGTGCTCGCTCAGGCGCGCTCGCAGTTCGGCGGCGATGCGATCGGCCTCGCCCAGCATCACCTCGGCGGCTTCCCACTCGTGGCGATGCGTTGCCCGAATGGCATTGGCGCACTGGCGGATCAGGCTGCGCGATGTGGCCAGCGCGGTCTCGCGTGCCTTATTAGTCTCGTCTAGGCGTGCGATCGTGGCCTCAACAATAGCTTCAAGATTCATAGCTTCCTGCTTTTATAGAACAAAGAACAAAGAAACATAGAACAAACGCGAATGAATATAGTCAACAAGGTCGACTCCTGTTCTTTGTTCTTTGTTTATCTTCCTCGCTAGCTGTTGAACAACACATAGCGAAAATAGCGCCCGATCTCGCGTGAAGCACCGCTGATGCTGATCTCGCCGCCGCTGCCGACAGGAGTGCTCAGCGGGCGGAGCTGCTGATCGTGGGCGATCTTGAGCAGCCGCAGCATCTCCACCGGCTCGGCGATCAGCAGCGCGCGCGTCAGGCGCTCTTGCTCCAGGGCCTGCTTGGCTGCTGCTAGCTGATCGCTCTGGCGCTCGCCTGCCAGCTCGATCACGGCGTCTTCTTTCACGCCGCGCGATTGCAGCGTCGAGCGGCTTGCTTCTGCCTCAGGGCCGGCCAGCAAGATTCGCGAGATTTTGCCCTCGATATAGAGTCGGCGCGCAGTATCCAGGCGCATCGCGCTTCCGGCTTCGTCGGAGAGCATCACGATCGCAGCGTCGGCCGCCTGATCATCGCTGCGCCCTGCCTGCACAACGATCGCCGCGCCCGTGCCGAACGCGATCAGCGCCAGCAGCAGCAGCAGCGACAACATCCGCCGCAGCGAGCGCCAGAGTGCAATGGTAGAGATCCGTGGCTTCATGTCGCACATTATACACGAAGCATTCCGGCTCTTTGTTTGTTGACTTTGTTTATCAACTACAAGTACAATAGATGAAGAAGCATTCGGAGGAGCTACACAATGCAACAAGATCTTATGAGGGGCGGCTCGTCGACATGTGAGGATGGTGTGCCGCTGCCGATCGTGACGTTGAATCGCAGCGTGCTGCTGGCCGGCGTGGCGATCGGCCTGCTCGCGCAGCAGCCGCTGCTGACGACGCTGCTCTTTCTGCTATTGCTGCCGGCGGTGATCTTTGGCCAGCGCGGCAGTCCGATCGCGGCGGTAGGTCGCCGGCTCTTTGCGCGGCAGATTCAAACGGCGGAGCGCGAAGATCGACGGCTGATGCGCTTCAACAACACGATTGCGCTGGTGCTGCTGGGTGCGGCTCAGATCGCGTTTCTGGCCGGGCTGCCGCTGCTTGGCTGGTCGTTTGCGCTTATGGTTGGCATTGCGGCAGGAGTAGCGCTGGCGGGATTTTGCTTTGGCTGCTTCTTGTACTACCAGCTCAAGCTGCATCGCTACCGGATCTTTGGCTGAGGTGAATGGAGGAGATCAGCCCGAGGTTGGTGCTTGACATCGACCTCGGGCTGTTTGTGTGGCCTGATCTCGCTGCTAGTCGAGAGCGAGTATAACGCCTTCGTCGGGGCGAAGCGCGAGCTGAATAAGATCGATGCGCTCGGTGCGATCCAGATGCGTGGAGCAGATCACGTCGGCTAGCGTGCCGGCTGCTGTAAGATCGAGCGTCAGCGCCGACGAGCCCAGGTTCAGCACGACGAGTATTCGCTGCTCGGGCGTTTCGCGCAGGTAGGCGAACACCTCATCGCTGCCGGCATCCAGCGAGCGGTGCGAGCCGATCGCCAGCGCCGGCACGGCATTGCGCAGCTCGATCAGTCGCCGGAACAAGCTAAGCATCGAGGTCGGATCGTCGCGCTGGGACTCCACATTGTTGGCAACATAATCGTCGGCGATCGGCAGCCAGGGCTTCGCCGTCGAGAAACCGGCGTTGGCGCTGGCATCCCACTGCATCGGCGTGCGCTCAGGGTCGCGGCCATAGCCGGGCGAGAGCAACTCCTGCGGATCGTAGGCCAGCTCATGGGGAATCGGCACGTCATGCATGCCGATCTCATCGCCGTAGTAGCAGGTGGGCGTGCCGCGCAGCGTCAGCAGCAGCATCTGCGCCACTCGCGCCTGCTGCGGCCCGATGCGGCTAGCCACACGATGCTGATCGTGGTTGCCCAGCACCCAGTTCGGCCACGCGCCCTCGGGCAGCGCTGCCTCGTAATCATCGACGGCCTTGCGGATTATCTGGGCCTGCCAGGGCAGCAGCACGAGCTGGAAGTTGAACGGCAGATGCGCCTCGTCAAGCGACTCGCCATAGTATTTCATCAGGCGTGGCAGCGGTAGATAAATCTCGCCGATCAGCACGCGCTCTTCGTACTCGTCGAGCAAAGCGCGCATCTCGCGCACAATTTGATGCGTCTCGGGCTGATCCTCGGTGTACACCTTGTGGAAGCGCGCAAACGGTGGATCGCCATCTTTCCAGTCGGGATTGAGCGGATTGTCGCGGAACTGCTCGTCCTTGATCAGCAGCCAGATCACATCGACCCGGAAGCCATCCACGCCGCGATCGAGCCAGAAGCGCATCGCATCGTACATGGCCTGGCGGACCTCGGGGTTGCGCCAGTTGAGATCGGGCTGCTTCTTGTGAAACAGATGCAGATAATACTGTCCTGTGGTCGGATCAAGTTCCCAGGCATCGCCGCCGAAGAACGCGTCCCAGTTGTTGGGCAGACTACCATCAGGCTTCGCATCGCGCCAGACGTACCAGTCGCGCTTGGGATTATCCCGCGACGATCGCGACTCGACGAACCAGGGATGTTCATCCGAGGTATGGTTGGGCACCAGATCCAGCAGCACCTTGATGCCGCGCGCGTGCGCCTGCTCCAGCAGCGTATCGAAGTCGGCCAGCGTGCCGAAGAGCGGATCAATGTCGACATAATTAGCGACATCATAGCCGAAGTCGGCCATCGGCGAGGGAAAGATCGGCGAAAGCCAGATTGCGTCGATGCCGAGCCAGGAAAGATAATCCAGCTTGGCGATGATGCCTTTGAGATCGCCGGTGCCATCGTCGTCGCTATCCATGAACGAGCGCGGATAGATCTGATAGACCGATCCTGTCTGCCACCAAAGAAATGGTTGTGTCATCGGATCAACCTTGTATATTGCTATATCGGGAGCGAGCCACAACCGCTCGCCCTCTCAGATCATACCCGTACTGTCCGGCAACGGCAAGCGCAGTAGCTGAGCGTGGTATGCAAGTTGCCTGAAACAGGTACAGCAAGCAGAAGGAGTTTGTATGACTGAAAACAAGCAACCCGCGCATACCGACGCCGAGGACGGTCAGCGCCGTGAACAAGCGATCGACACAGCGCAGGGACCGGGGCCGGTGCTAGATCAGGACACGCCCGCGCCGATGCCGCTCTTCAACGAGCATGAGCGTACCGCGCGCGACTTGCACAGCGTGATCGATCCGGCCGAGTTTGCCGAGCTAAGCCAGCGCAGCGGCGAGGAGCTGGATCAAGTGCGGTCGATCGGCGAGGCCGATGAGCCTGGCGTGGCGGAACGCGCGGCACAATCGCGGCCGTTAGACAGCGACAGCGCGCCGGAGCAATAGAGCGAGAAAACCGCAATACTGCGCTCCGTGACGGTCGATCGAACTGCACCGATCGACCGTCG